>CAIUPC010000705.1 GCA_903900905.1 uncultured Acetobacteraceae bacterium | reverse complement strand
GTCCGGGCCACCCCCACCGCACCGTGCCGCGATAGGTGGCCCGGACAAGCCGGGCCATGACGATATAGAGCACGACAGGCGAAAATCGTTTCCGCGATCTGTGAACGCGATAGGGACAAGCCGGGCCATGACGGGGAGAGCATGAGTCTACCACAACACAGCCTGGTATCAGTCACCTTCGGCAGCGGATGATCGACAGGATCATTGCGCAGCCGAAGGGCCGGCCCCTGACCGGAATTACCGCCCTTTCCACACCGGCTTGCGCTTCTCGACATAGGCCCGCACGCCCTCGACCCGGTCCTCGCTGGTATAGGGGCTGATGCCCTCGTTCAGGCGCAGGGCCACCGACATCGGCAGGCCATTGGCGCGCACGGCGGTCTCCTTCATCCGCCGAATGGTGACCGGGGCGTTCTCGGCGATCGCTTCGGCCATGCGCAGCGCTTCGTTCAGCGCCTCGCCTTTCGGCACCACGCGGTTGACCAGGCCCCAGTGCCTGGCCTCCGTCATGTTGATGTATTCGCCGAGGTACAGCATCTCATACGCGATGCCCGAGGGGATCAGCCGCGGCAGGATCACATTGGCGAAATGCGCGCCCTTGCCGCGCTTGGCTTCCGGCAGGCCCATCAGCGCGTGTTCGGCGCCAACGCGGATGTCGCAGGCCAACGCCAGTTCGCAGCCGCCCGCGACCGCCGGGCCGTTCAGCGCCGCGATGGTGGGCTTGAAGGTTTCCAGCACCACTTCAAACACGTAGCGCTGCACCCGCGACAGCAGCGGCTGGAAGGGTTTGCCGGCCTTGTCCTCATCGGCCCGCGCTTTCAAATCGGCCCCGGCGCAGAAGGCGCGATCGCCCACCGCCGTCAGCACGATGGCGCGCACCTCCGGGTCGGAGTTGGCTTCCACGAAGGCCTCGATCAGCGCGTCGCCGAGTTCCGGCGACATGGAATTCATCCGGTGCGGGCGGTTGATGGTCAGAATGCGGATATGGCCGCGGTCTTCGCACAGCAGCATCGGCTCGGGGGCGGTTTCGCTCATGGGGGTTTGTCTCCGGGTTCGTTGGGCCGACGATAACCGGGCATCCGGCGCATGGACAGAGCGGCCCGCCCCCGGCAGATTGCGCGCGCCTTTAGCTTTGGAGAGACGAGCGCCATGATCGCCACCCACGACGCGCTGCACGCTTTGTTCCACCCGCGCGCGGTGGCCGTTATCGGTGCCTCCGACGACGACACCAAGCATGGCTATATCGTGCTGAACAATATTCGCGACGCCGGTTTTCCGGGCGGGGTCTATGGCATTTCCCGCCGGCTCAAGGACGTCAACGGCATCCCCTGCTTTCCCGATCTGGCCTCGGTGCCCGAGCAGATCGACACCGCCTTCCTCGCCATCCCCGCCGAGGCCGCGGTGCAGGCGGTGCGCGACTGCGCCCGCGCCGGGCTGAAAGCGGTGATCGTGGGTTCCGCCGGTTATGCCGAAAGCCTCGATGCCGGCGGCGCCGAACGCCAGCGGGAGCTGCAGCGTATCGCCGCCGAGGAAGGCATCCGCATCGTCGGACCCAACTGCAACGGCGTCTATAACGCCCATCACCCGCTCTCCATCGGCTTCAACACCGCCCATGCCAAACGCCAGACGCCGGGCGGGGTATCCATCTTCTCCCACAGCGGCGCGCTGTTCGACGCCATGGCCGGGCGGCTGGCGATGCTCGGCTCCGGCCTGTCGCTGTTCGCTTCCGCCGGGAACGAGGCCGATATGTCGGTGCTCGACTACATGGAATACGGCATCACGCATGAGCCGACGAAGGTCATCGCGGTGCTGATCGACAGCCTGGAAGACGGGCCGCGCTTCCGCCGCCTCGCTTTGGCCGCGCACGCCGCCGGCAAGCACGTCGTGGCGCTGAAAATCGGTGGCTCCGCCGCCGGTGCGGCCGCGGCGGTGGCGCATTCATCGCGCCTGGCCGGCGATGGCGCCTCCTACCGCGCTTTGTTCGATGCCAGCGGCGTGTCGGTGGTGAACACGCTGGAGGGGTTGATGACCGCATCCGCCCTGTTGGCCAAATATGGCCGCCGTCCGGGCAAGCTCGGCGCGCTGTCCACCTCCGGCGCCGGGGCCTCGCTCATCGCCGATAGGTGCGACGCGCTGGGCGTGCCGCTCGCCGAACTGACCGAGACAACGCATGCCGAGATCGATGAGCGCAAGATGTTCTCCCGTATCGGCAACCCGCTGGACATGGGCATTTTCGGCGGCATGCGCCGGGCGAGCGAAGTGCCGTCGCTGTTGATGAACGACCCCGGCGTCTCGGTGGCGCTGGGCCTGATGCATTCCATGAACCCCTGGCAGGGCGATCCGATCCGCAACGCGCTGGCGAAAGGGCGTGAGACCTCCGGCAAGCCGCTGCTGATCGTCTCCCCCGGCGGCATGCCGGCGGCGGAGCGGGAGTCCTACACATCCCGCGGCATGGACGTCTTCACCGAGATGGACATCCTCATCGAAGGGATCGGCGCGATGCTCGCCCCTTTGCCCGAGCCGATCCCGGAGCCGCTGCCGGATGTGGCGCCGATGGCCGCCCCGGTGCTGCCGAACCGGCAATTGACCGAGCCGGAGAGCCTGAACGTGCTGCTCAGCTTCGGCGTCCGCACCGTGCCCGTGGTGGAATGCCCCAGCCGCGATCAGGCGCTCTCCGCCGCCCGCGCTTTGGGGTATCCGGTGGTGCTGAAGGGCGTCGCGGAGGGCATCGCCCATAAAAGCGATCACGGCCTGGTCTGGGTCGATCTGCGGGACGCCGATGCGCTCGAGGCGGCCCTCGCGGCTATCGGCTGCCAGAATGTCATTGTCGAGAAGATGATCGCCGGCGACCTTGAAGCCATTGCCGGGGTCACCCGCGCCGATGGTGTCGGGCTGGTGCTGATGGCCGGCCTCGGCGGCATTTATGCCGAAGCGCTGGCGGATATCACGATGTGGCCGATACCGGTGAGCCGCGCGGCCATCGAGGAAAAGCTGGTGCCGAGCAAGCTGGGCCGGGTGCTGACCAGCCATCGCTGGAAACACCCGGGCTCGCTCGCCGCCCTGATCGATCTGCTGATGGCCTTGCAGCGCGCGGCGCAGACGCTGGGTGATCAGTTGGAGGCCATCGATATCAACCCCGTCATCCTCGGCGCCTCCGGTGCGACGGCCGTCGATGCGCTGGTGATCCCCCGCGCATGAGTGTTCGGCTGACCGCGACCTACCGCGTCCGCGGCGATGCCGGCGCCATCGAGGCCCGGGCCCGCGGCATCGCGGTCGAGCAAAGCGTCGAAATGCCGCTGGAAGCGATCGACGACGACGCGGTCATGGCCAACATCGTCGGCGTCGTCGAATCCATCGAACCCGCCGGCGAAGGCGTGTTCGACGTGCGCATCGGCCTGGCAGTTGAGAGCCTTGGCCATGACTCCGGGCAGATGATGAACATGCTGTTCGGCAATACCTCGCTCCAGGACGACGTGGTGCTGTGGGATGTCGATCTGCCGGCCTCGCTGGTGGCGGCCTTCGGCGGGCCGCGGCAGGGACTCGCGGCGCTGCGCCAACGGCTGGGCGTGCCCGAACGGGCCTTCACCTGCTCGGCTCTGAAACCCCAGGGCATGACACAGCCCCGCATGGAGGCGCTGGCCGAGCGGTTCGCGCTCGGTGGTCTCGACTTCATCAAGGACGATCACGGCCTGGCCGATCAATCCTATAGCCCGGCGGCAGAGCGCATCCGGGGCTGCGCCGCCGCAGTGGCCCGGGCGGTGCGCAACACCGGCCATCCCACCCGCTATATCCCCAGCCTGTCCGGCGACCTGTCGCACATGCGGGCACAGCTGACGGCGGCGCGGGAGGCCGGGCTGGACTGTGCCATGCTGGCCCCGATGATCGCCGGGTTCTCCACCCTGCACACGCTGGCCCGGGAGTTCCCGGATTTCGTGCTGTTTGCCCATCCCGCTTTGGGCGGCGCGGCGCGCATCGCCCCCGATCTGCTGATTGGCAAGCTGTTCCCGCTGTTCGGCGCCGGGGCGGTGATCTTCCCCAATTACGGCGGCCGCTTCGGCTACTCCACGGCCACCTGCCAACGCCTGGCGGGCAACGCGCGCGATCCCGCTGGCGGCATGCAGGCCAGCATCCCCATCCCCGCCGGCGGCATGACCCTGGCCCGCACCGGGGAAATCCTTGACTTCTATGGTCCCGACACGATGTTGCTGATTGGCGGCAACCTGCTGATGGCGCGGGAGCGCATCACCGCGGAAGCCGCCCAGTTTGCCCGCGCCGTCGCGGATCACACCTATCGTTGAGGCCCCTCACCATGGACGCTGAACCCGCCCCGCACCTGTTTCGCCCCACCGAGGGCGGCTACCGCTGGGATGGCGTTGCCTATCAGCCCTACAAGCAGGATGGCAGCGCCCCGTTCAAAGACATCTCCCGCCAGACCCTGTTCCATGACCCGACCCTGGGCTGCGAATTACGGTATTTTGAGATGGATGCCGCCGGCTACTCCACCCTGGAACGGCATGAACACACGCATGCGGTCATGATCCTGCGCGGCCATGGCCAGTGCATGCTCGGCGACTCGGTGATGGAGGTGAAGCCGCACGACCTGATCACCATCCCGTCCTGGACCTGGCACCAGTTCCGCGCCACCGCCGCCGAACCCCTGGGCTTCCTCTGCATGGTCAACATGCTTCGTGATCGGCCGGCCCTGCCGACGGAGGAAGAATTGGCGGCAATGCGGGCCAACCCGGACGTGGCGCGGTTTTTGGGCGGCTGAGCAGAGTTTTATCCGATCATCAATTTTGATATTTTTCAAATTCATCGGATTGTAACCGTTTGGAGCAAGGCGGGCGGAGGGGATGCGTCTACAGCGGCGGCGTTGAACCCCCCGTCCGAAAGCGACCCAAATGTCCTCCTTCCCGATTACCCTCCGCGCCGGGCTCCTCGCGAGCGTGGCGTTTGGGGCGGCCACCCTCCTGTCCGGCGCGGCCCACGCGTACTATTTCCTGCCCAGCAATCTCGTTGTCAGCGAGAGCATCTTTGTGCCCAATACCGGCGAAGCTGCTAACCTGACGATTGGCCAGCC
>CAIUPC010000704.1 GCA_903900905.1 uncultured Acetobacteraceae bacterium | reverse complement strand
CACTGCGGCGCCCCGGCGGAAGGTGACCCGGCGCGGGCTGCCTTCGCTTTCGCCATTGGGTTGCCCGATCTGACCCGGTTTTCACCGGGGACGCATGAAGCGCCAGAGACCTCCGCCACCGTCATCGTTCAGCTTTCCGCACTCTCCGGCGGTCGGCGCTACCGGCTGAGCGGCCCGGGATTGCGCGGTTATGCCGAAATGGCACCGGTGGGATTGCCCGCATCCTTCGCGGCGGATTGGCGGCGCAACCGGGCGCTGTTTCCGGGTGGGATCGATTTGATCCTCTGCGCCGGGGGGGCGATGACCGCGCTGCCGCGTACCGTATTGATCGAGGAGGTCTGAGCCATGTACGTCACCGTCAAAGGCGGCGAGCAGGCGATCGACGCCGCGCATGCCTGGCTGGCCGAGGAACGCCGGGGCGATCCGGCGGTGCCGGAACTCGGGGTCGAGCAGATCGCCGAACAGCTGGGACGATCAGTGGATCGGGTGATGGGGGAGGGGTCTTTGTACGATCCCGGCCTGGCGGCGCTGGCGATCAAGCAGTCGCAGGGCGATTTGATCGAGGCGGCGTTCCTGCTGCGCGCCTATCGCACCACCTTGCCGCGCTTCGCGCATTCGCAGCCGGTGGATACCAATGCGATGCGGCCGCAGCGGCGGATTTCGGGCATTTTCAAGGATGTGCCGGGCGGCCAGATGCTGGGGCCGACGTACGATTATACGCATCGGCTGCTGGATTTCACGCTGGCGGCCGGTTCGGTCTCGCCGCCGCCCGCTGCGATGACGGCGCCTGAGGCGGCCGTGCTGCCGCGGGTGCTGGATATCCTCGGGCAGGAGGGGTTGATCGAGCCGGATGTGGCCTCGGACGCGGTGCCGGGTGATCTGACGCGGGAGCCGCTGGCGTTTCCGGCGGAACGCGATGTGCGGCTGCAGGCTCTGGCGCGTGGGGATGAGGGGTTTCTGCTGGCGCTCGGCTATTCGACGCAGCGCGGCTATGGCGGCGCGCATCCCTTTGCCGGGGAGATCCGGATGGGCGAGGTGGCGGTGGAGATCGAACCGCCGGAACTCGGCTTCGCCATCGATATCGGCGATATCGTGGTGACCGAGTGCCAGATGGTGAACCAGTTCAAGGGCAGCAAGACCGTGCCGCCGCAGTTCACCCGCGGCTATGGCCTGGTGTTCGGCTTCAGCGAACGGCGTGCGATGGCGATGGCATTGGTGGATCGCGCCATGCGCGCCGGGGAGCTGGGTCAGGACGTGACCGCACCGGCGCAGGATGTCGAGTTCGTGCTGTCGCATTGCGACAATATCGAATCGACCGGCTTCACCGAGCACCTCAAGCTGCCGCATTACGTCGATTTCCAGAGCGAATTGCAGAACGTCCGGCGCATGCGCGACGCGCTGGCGGGCCTGGCGGAGGCGGCGGAATGACCGAGGGCTATAATTTCGCCTATCTGGACGAGCAGACCAAACGCATGATCCGCCGCGCGCTGCTGAAGGCGGTGGCGATCCCGGGGCATCAGGTGCCGTTCGGCTCCCGCGAGATGCCGCTGCCTTATGGCTGGGGGACCGGCGGGATTCAGGTCACGGCCTCCATCCTCGGGGCCGAGGATGTTTTGAAGGTGATCGATCAGGGCGCCGATGATACCACCAATGCGGTGTCGATCCGGCGCTTCTTCGCCCGCACCGCCGGGGTGGCGACGACAACGAAGACGGCCGAGGCGACGGTGATCCAGACCCGCCACCGCGTGCCGGAAAAGGCGCTGCGGGAGGATCAGATCATCGTCTATCAGGTGCCGCAGCCCGAGCCTTTATTCCGGCTGGAACCGAGCCGGGTGGAGACGCGGCGCATGCATGGCCTGGCCGATTACGGGCTGATGCATGTGAAATTGTATGAGGATATCGCCCGGTTCGGGCAAATCTCCATCGCTTATGACTACCCTGTGCTGGTGAACCAGCGTTACCTGATGTCGCCCAGCCCGATCCCGGCTTTCGACAATCCGAAGCTGGATCGCATGCCGGCGCTGCAACTGTTCGGGGCGGGGCGGGAGAAGCGGATCTATGCGGTGCCGCCCTGGACCTCTGTCCAGTCGCTGGATTTCGACGACCACCCGTTCCGGGCGATCAACGCGCCGCATCCCTGCGGCCTCTGCGGGGCGACGGATTCGTTTCTGGATGAGGTGGTGACCGACGACCACGGCGGGCGGCTGTTCGTCTGCTCCGATACCGATCATTGCGCCGAACGACGGGATGCCGGGCATGTCGGGACGGAAGGGGTGGCGCAATGACGCTGATTTCCGGACGTGGATTGCAGCTGCGGTTTGGCGCCATTCCGGCCCTGGCGGATGTCGATGTCGATCTCTGGCCGGGGGAGGTGCTGGCGATCGTCGGCGAGTCCGGCTCGGGCAAGACCACCTTGCTGAACGTGCTGTCGGGGCGGCTGACGCCGGACGCGGGCCAGGTTCTGTACACCGACCCGGAGGGGCTGGCGCATGACGTGCATGCGATGCCGGCGCCGGCGTTGCGGACGCTGCATCGCTCCGACTGGGGTTTCGTGCATCAGGACCCGCGCCAGAGCCTGCGCATGAATGTCAGCGCCGGCGGCAATGTCGGGGAGCGGCTGATGGCGCGGGGGGCGCGGCACTACGACAATATCCGCGCCCAGGCGATCGACTGGCTTGGCCAGGTGGAGATCGACGCGGACCGGGTGGACGACCTGCCGCGCACCTTCTCCGGCGGGATGCTGCAACGGCTGCAGATCGCCCGCACGCTGGTGACGCATCCGCGGCTGGTGTTCATGGATGAGCCGACGGGCGGGCTGGATGTGTCGGTGCAGGCACGGCTGCTGGATTTGATCCGCACGCTGGTGGCACGGCTGGGCATCGCGGCGGTGCTGGTGACGCATGATATCGCGGTGGCGCGGCTGCTGGCGCACCGCATCGCGGTGATGCAGCGGGGACGGATCGTGGAGACGGGATTGACCGACCAGGTTTTGGATGACCCGCAGCATGCGTACACGCAGCTGCTGGTCAGTTCGGTGTTGCAGGCATGAGGGACGCAGTTTGCCTCTCAAGCGTCATCCCCGGGCCTGGTCCAAACGCGTCATCCCCGGGCTTGTCCCGGGGACCAAGGTTT
>CAIUPC010000703.1 GCA_903900905.1 uncultured Acetobacteraceae bacterium | reverse complement strand
CGGCGGCGTCGTTTTGGGCGGTTTCGAGGACGGAGGTCGCGACGACCCCGTGCTGCGCCAGGGCCAATTGCCGCGCTAACTGACGCTCCAGATGCGCTGCCTGATTCTCCACCTCACCGAGTTGGCTTTTGGTTTCAAGATAGGTGGCGCGGGCGGTTTCGACGGTGGTGCGGGCGATGTCGAGTTCGGCGGATGTCTTGGCCAGCGCCAACCGGTAGGGCTCCGGGTCGATGCGCACCAGCGTCGCGCCGGCGGTGACGGACGCATGATCCTGCACCGCGACCTCAATCACCCGGCCGGACACTTCCGGCGCGATCTGCGCGATGTCGGCTTTTACATAAGCGTTTTCGGTGCTGATGATCCGCCCGCCGCGTTGCCAAATCATCGCGCCCCCGGCGACCACGAGCAACGGCACACCGATGAGGGTCACGAGGCGGAACAGGCGGGTTCGGCTGGGGGACATGGGGGCACTCGCGTCGATCGCTAACACTGCTTATGATAGCATAGGCTACGTTCAGCAACCTTCGCCCCTTCCGAGACCGCATGTCAGACAGCGAATTCGCGCTCTCCCTCAGGCCCGCACAACGTTGGGCGATCATGGGCGCGGTGATCCTGGCCTCGACCCTGTATTCCACGACCTTGCTGATCGCATCGACATTATTGCCGCAGATGCAGGGCACGATGGCGGCGACGGCCGATGAGATCGCCTGGGCGATGACCTTCAACATCCTGGCCACCGCCGTGGTAACGCCGATGACCGGCTGGTTCGTGGGCTGTTTCGGCCGGCGCGGGGTGATGATGTGGTCGATGCTCGGTTTCACCATCGCAACCTGGATGTGCGGGGCGGCGGATTCGCTGTTCGCGCTGGTGTTCTGGCGGGTGGTGCAGGGCGGCATGGGGGCGCCGCTGGTGCCGCTGTCGAACGCCCTTCTGCTGGACAGTTTCCCGGTGCGCCAGCGCGGCATGGTATCGTCCGTCTTTGGCATGGCGGTGGTTATCGGCCCCGTCATCGGGCCCACCCTCGGCGGCTTTCTGGCGCAGGAATATAGCTGGCGCTACGCGTTCTACATGCTGGTGCCCGTCGGCGGCGCCGCCTATCTGGCGCTGCACCTGCTCCTCCCGCGGGAGGCGCCGGCCGCGCGTGTCCGGCTGGATTGGACCGGCTTTCTGACCTTCGCGGTGGCGATCTCCTGCGTGCAACTGGTGTTGTCGCGCGGCCAGCGGCTGGATTGGTATGAATCGCAGGAGATCACGGTCGAAACCGCCATCGCCGCGGTCGCGTTCTTCATGTTCCTGGCCCATAGCCTGACGGCGGCGCGGCCATTCCTGAACCTGAAAATGCTGCTCGATCCCAACTACGCGCTGGGCCTGGCGCTGGTCACGATCTACGGGATGCTGAATTTCACGCCCGTGGTGCTGCTGCCCTCGCTGCTGCAGCAATATGCGGGCTTCCCCGACCAGATCATCGGGGAGATCCTGGGCGCCCGCGGGGCCGGTGCCACGATTGGCTTCTTCCTGGCGATGTTCGCCGGCCGCACCGATCCCCGCGTCGGGATGGTGATCGGGTTCAGCCTGCAGGTGATCTCGGGCCTCTGGCTGATGAGCCTCGACCTCAATGTGGACATGCTCACGCTGGCGCTGAACTCCGTGCTGCAAGGCATCGCGGTCGGCATTTTCTGGGTGCCGCTGACGCTGGCCACTTTCCCCACCCTGGACACGCGTTTGATGCCGGAAGGGATGGCGCTGTTTCACCTCATGCGCAATATCGGGTCGAGCTTCTTCATCTCGCTCTGCGTGGCCGAGATCGTGCGCGCGCAAGGATCAAACTACAGCCGGCTGACGGAGACCCTGACGCCGTACAACAAGACTTTGTCGCTGCCATGGGCGATGGGCGCCTGGACCATGGACACGCAACAAGGCCTCGCCCGGCTGGCCAAGGAAATCAACCGGCAGGCCGCGATGATTGGCTATATCAACGCGTTCGGGTTCTATACGGCGACCTCTGCCGGGGCGATACTGCTGATCATGATGGCGAAGCGGCGGCAGCGGAAAGCGGCCGCCTGATTTCATAAACGGAGGAACGAGAACCATGGCCAATATCGTACTGTTGCACGGCGCCTATCAGGGCGGCTGGATCTGGACCCGCGTCAGCCCCTATCTGCGCGCGGCCGGTCACACCGTCTTCACCCCCACGCTGGATGGCTGCGGCGAACGCAGGCATGCCCTGCGCCCAGGCATCGACACCGAAAGCCAGGCGGCCGAAGTCGCCGAGATGCTGTTCTTCGAGGATCTGACGGACGTCATCCTGGTTGGCACCAGCTGCGGCGGCATGATCGCCTGCCGCGTCGCCGAACTCGCCCGCGACCGGATCGCCCGCGTGGTGCTGGCGGACGCCCTGGCGCTGTTCAATGGTGAGGCGGTGTCGGATCACGTCCAGCGCCCGACCGCGATCACCACCGATATCGGCACCGGCCCGTCCTATGAAGACGCGTCCAACCGCATGTTCGCCTCTTTGACCGGGGAGACGAAGGAATGGGCCCTGGCGCGCTATACCCCGCATCCCGTGGCGGCGATGGCGGCGCCGGTGAAGCTCGACAGCTTCTGGCAGCAGAGCTGGAACGCCTCCGTGATCTATTGCACCCAGGCGCCGAATCCCGGCCTGGCGCACCAGAAGCGCGCGGCGGAGACGCTGAAGGCGCGGTGGTATGAGCTGGAGACCGGACACTATCCGATGCTGACGGAGCCGGAAGCTTTGGCGAAGTTGATTCTGACTGCGTAAGCGGCGGGGGCAGCAACAATCGTGACCCCCGGGACAAGCCCGGGGATGACGGTTTAACCTTGAGGCCGGGACTGCCATTCTTACCGTCTTGCTCGGGCTTGTCCCCATAGGCGCTAACATAGTGAGAGATGGCAGCAAAAACCGTCATCCCCGGGCCTGTCCCGGGGACCAAGGTTT
>CAIUPC010000702.1 GCA_903900905.1 uncultured Acetobacteraceae bacterium | reverse complement strand
GCCAGTGCGGCACCCGATGCCGAGGAAGGGCGGGTGTGGTTGACCTCGTGGTAACGTGCGACCGCCTCGCTGCTGTCGCCCAGAAATACGGGCCACCCCCGATGCAGCACCAGCGTGCGTTGGCACAGGGCCTTGACCGACGACAGATCGTGGGTGACGAGCACCAGCGCCATGCCTCGCGCTTGTTGTTCGCGAAAGAAACGTGCGCACTTCGCCTGGAAGAAGACGTCGCCCACCGACAGCGCCTCGTCGACGATGAAGAGGGCGCAGAAAGGGGTCAAACCCTAATTTCTGGTGCGATCCCGAAGACCCAACAACCCAAGTAGGTGAAAAGCCAACAACCAGCCAATTAGGTCGTTCAGCTGGAAGGCGCCGGAAACTGCGTCCTCGTGAGGGGAGGTGGAGAGCAACCGGAGAGCCGAGAGTGCAGTCCGCAACGAAGGTGAAGCCCATCCAATGAGCCCCGAGAAGGTAAACAACCGTGGAGCCGAGCCGCTCAGAGATCGGCGAAGGCTGTCAGGGTCGCAGACGTGCAAACCCGGCGCGAGCCGGAGAGGCCGCAATGACCGAAGCTGCGACCATCGCCACGGCGGGGTTAGCGGGCGCGGAATGTACGCGATGGTTGTAGGAGGTAAGGGATGAGAGCTCCACCGGTGCGTGTGCCCGAGATACGCAACGCCGGGTGCAACCCCGCTCAAACGGGGAAGGCTCGCGCGGCTGGTGGAGCAGTCGGAGCGGCCCATAGTAGCGCAACCCCGCCATCGCCCAAGGCGAAGCGGGCAGAAGGCGGTAACGACGCCGGAGCGAAGGGGCCGCACTCGATCGACGGGAACAGCGAGGTTGAGGACGAGGCGATGGCCCTGTTCGCAGGGATAGCAACGCCACCCAAAGTCCGGCAGCTTCAACGAACCCTCTATCGCAAGGCGAAGGCAGACAAGCGCTGGCGGGCTTGGAGCCTGTACGGCGACTTATGCCGCCGCGATGTGCTGGAAACGGCACTGGCGGCGGTGGTGCGCAAAGCGGGCGCGGCCGGTGTGGATAGGCTCACGACCGAAGCGGTGAAAGCCGCCAAGGAAATGTTCCTAGACACGCTCCAAGCCGAGCTGCGCGAGAAGCGGTACCGGCCCAGTCCGGTACTGAGAGTCTGGATCCCCAAAGCCGACGGCAAGCAAAGGCCGCTGGGCATCCCGACGGTGAAGGACCGGATCGTGCAAGCGGGACTGCTGTTGGTGTTGCAGCCGATCTTCGAAGCCGACTTTGATGACGGCAGCTTCGGATACCGTCCGAAGCGCAGCGCCCATGGCGCCCTCGACGCGATCCGCAAGGCGCTCTGGCAGGGCCAGACTGAGGTGATCGACGCCGACCTGAGCGGCTACTTTGACACCATCGACCACGCCGGCCTGTTGCGGCTGGTGGCCCGCCGCGTCAGCGACGGCAGCGTGTTGGGATTGGTGAAACGGTTCCTGAAAGCTCCCATCGTAGAGGAGAAGGACGGCACCCGGAGTATCCGACCCAACGACCGCGGCACACCTCAAGGCGGAGTGATCTCACCGCTGTTGGCCAACCTGTATCTCAACAGCTTGGACCACGGCGTGAACGATCATCCCGAACTCGGCGCGCGGCTGGTGCGCTACGCCGACGATTTCGTGCTGCTGTGCCGGCCCGGCGACGGACCGGCGCTGTATGAACGCCTCAAGACCCACCTGAAACGCAAGGGTCTGCAACTCAACGAAACCAAGACCCGCCTGCTCGACGCCCGGCGCGAGCGCTTCCGCTTCCTCGGCTTCGAGGTGAGCTGGCGGCGTAGCCGCAACAACGGCGCCGAGTATCCGCATGTCGAACCCAGCCCGAAAGCCAAGGCCAACCTGCGCGACGCCGTCCGCCAAGAACTCAACCACTGGACGACGTGGCGTAGCAGCACCGAGGCGATCCGCACGGTCAACCGGATCGTGCAGGGCTGGGGCGCGTACTTCCACTACGGCAACAGCGCGGCGGCGTTTAACGGCCAGCAAAACTGGTTGTGCCAACGCACGCGTCGCTGGCTGTGGCAGAAGTACGGGCGCAAGCTTGGGCAGTACACGTTCTTCACCACTGAGCGGCTGTACGGTCAGTACGGACTGGCCAAGCTGCCGCTATATAGTGCACGCAGCCGATAGCCGAACGATGAACGATCCCGGAAAGCCGGATGCGGGAGAACCGCCTGTCCGGTTTGATGAGGGGCGGGCAGCCGTGGAGGGAAACCGTCACGGCTGCCTGCCTACTCTACTGGTTGCGGGCCCAGATAAGGGGCCCAGATAAGGGGTCAAACCCTAATTTCTGTGGTTGCGGTCTGGCCGCTTGTCGGCAGCATGCCTGACCCATGGCCCGCAAGCTGCGCATTGAATACGAGGGTGCCCTCTACCATGTGATCAACCGAGGCAACTACCGCGCCGATATTTTCGCCTCCGACGGCGCGCGCGAAGCTTTTGAAGAATGCCTCTGGGAGGCCTGTGAGAAGACCGGTTGGCGCGTCCATGCCTACGTGATCATGCGCAATCACTATCACGTGGCGCTGGAGACTCCCAACGGCGACTTGGTTGCCGGGATGAAATGGCTGCAGGCCACCTTCGCCAATCGCTTCAACCGCTTCCGCAAAGAACTCGGTCATGTATTCCAAGGCCGCTATCAGGCCATCGTCCTCGAAGACGCCCACGCGCTTGGCTCTGTGTG
>CAIUPC010000701.1 GCA_903900905.1 uncultured Acetobacteraceae bacterium | reverse complement strand
CTGCTCGGCGGCCCTGAAGATCAGCCCATCGCCGCCGCCATCCAGGAACATCTGGGCCCGGACGCCCATCGCGCCTTCCCGGCCCTGGGCTGGCATCTCAGCGAGACCGCGGCCTTGTTGGCGCAGTCGTCCTTTTATGTCGGCAACAACACCGGAGTCATGAATATGGCAGCCGCGGCCGGGGTACGGACCTATGCGCTGTTTGGGACGACGCCGCCATTTCATCATGCAAGCCAGATCCTGCCGATCCTGTCCCCGCATGGCGGTCCGAATGACGGGATGGCACGGGTGACACTGGATGCGGTTTGCGCGGCGATCAAGGCGGATCGAGGCACCCTTGCCCCACCCCGCTGATCAATCGCAGCCGCAGCCCGGAGCGGCCCCCTCCTGCTGGCGCACCAGATGATGATCGATCCATTCGGCGACCAGACGCCGGGCCTCGTTCAACGAGGCCTCCGGGTGATGAATACGATACAGCGCCGTACAGGCCTGGAACGCCGCGAGGTCATCGGATCCGACCTGGCGCAATTCGCGATAGGCGGTCACCACCGCGCGCTCGCAGCGCCGGCCAATGCCGATGTCATGCCCCATGACGGGAAGCCTCCTGATTGCGAATGATTCGCAAATACCCACCTAAGATAATGGCGCGCCCCTGGTGCGGCAAGAGGCTGCGGGGGGCTGGCATGAGCCAGTGGCGACTCGGGAAGACCGAATCGAGGCGCGAATCGGACTGTCACAGCGAAATCGCTTGCCGATTCGGCCCTTATGATGCATAGTGTTGTCAGCCGTTTATGATGGATTCTTCGACTCTAAGCTGAATTCACCAAGGCGGCCCAGCCGTATCAGCAATCGATTCTGCCCCCGGAGCAAACGCCGTGACCACCAAGCGCAATTCCCTGTTCGCCGCGCTCGCTTTCGCCCTGCCGATCGCGGCTTTGGTCGCAACGCCGGCGATGGCCGCGAAGCATCCGAAGAAGCACGCCACGCACCACGTTCACAAGGTCAGCGGCTCCAAAGTCGGTGCCCACAAGGCCCCGCACAAGAAAGTGCGCCACGCCGTCTGAGCACACCAACCGGAGCGCGCCGCCGCCACCGGGCGCGCTCAGGCCCGGCGTGCCGTCCTCATGACGCGGCCAATTCCAGCAGGACCCGCAACTCCGACAGGATCCGCGCCGGAGACGGGGGGCATCCGTGAATCATGAGGTCGATGGGCACCCCCATGCCAGCGCCACCGAGCACGGCATAGCTACCCTTGAAAACACCGCCATCTACCGCGCAATCGCCCATCGCCACCACCCATTTCGGGTTCGGCGTCGCGTCGTAGGCCTGCACGAGTGCCTGCCGGAGATTATGCGTCAGCGGACCGGTTACCAATAGCACGTCGGCGTGACGCGGACTGTCGACGAAACGCAGGCCAAAGCGGGCAAGGTCGTAGATGACCCCGTTCAGAGCCCGGATTTCCAATTCGCAACCGTTGCAACTGCCCGTGTTCACGTGACGGATGGCCAGGCTGCGGCCAAGGCGCGTCCGGGCCGTTTCGTCCAATTGCGCCGTGAGGGCGTGCAGAGCCGCCTCATCGACCGGACCGGGCGGTTCCGCGCGCGCCGCGCCCGGCAACAGGCTGCGGATACGGGGCCAGTTCAGCATGGGATGCGCCCTTTCAAAGATCGACCACCGAGGCGGCAAGACCCAGCGAACAGCAGATCACCGCGGCATCATCGGCCGCCGCGCCGCACAGAGCCATTTCCACCGCCGGCCACAAGGCCCATCCGGGATCACGCGGAAAGACCGCCGCGACCTGCCCGTGATCCAGCCGCAACCAGTGCCAGACATCGCCCCGCGCGGAGACCGAGCGCGCCAGCCCTTCGCCGCTAACGGACGGGAGGGACACGGCCAACGCGCCTTCGGGAAGAGCATCCAGAAGGGGCATTAGAGCCGTTATATCAGCGGTGATGGCATCCAGCCGCGCCATCGCCCGCGTGGCTGCATCGCCACATGTGGCCGTATTGATCGATGGGTCAGTCCGCCGGGCCGCGTCGACGCTGCCAAGCCCGTTCAACCGGGCCGCCAGCACATTGCCGATGTGCATTGCCCGCAGGCCCGGCAACACCGCCCTCAAGGCCTCAAGTGCCGAACGCACAGTCACCACCGCTGCAGCCTCCAGATCCCCGGCAACCCCTCCCGGCACCACGCAATCCATCAACAACCGGTGGCCGAACCCGGCCGCCATCGCGCGGCGCAGATGCTCCTGGCGCAATCCGCAAAGACCATGGACCGCCGCCGCGCCCAGCAGTTCCGCCACCGATCCCAGGATGTCGAGATGGGTGGCTATGCGTTCCAAACCACCCATCAGCTCTCGTAAGGCCGCGGCGCGAGGCGGCACCGTGACGCCGAGCGCGGCCTCCGCCGCCATCGCGAACGCGGTGGAGTGCGCAACCGTGGAATCGCCTGCCAGACGCGCCGCGAACCGGGCGGCGGTACGGATTGGTTTGCCGCGCATCATGGTCAGGGTGCCTTTGTGGGTGTAGCCGAACCGCGCCTGGGCATGCACGATGGTTTCACCCTGAAGGGTCAGCCGCAGATGCGCCGCTTCACCGACGCCCGGGCCAACCGGGCCGATAGGCCATTGTATCAGGCCGTCGCCCGGAATTTCCTGAAAGACCGGGGGTTCCGGCGCCCGGATCGGCGGGCCAGGACGCGAGGCCATCGGCTGAGTCACGGGCCAATGCCCATGATCCAGCCAGGGCACGAGTTCGGCGCCGCCGAGGGCGGCATGACCCCAAAGGTCATGAATCATGCGCTCAAACCAGATCGCCACCGGCCAATACGCAGACAATGCCGGATACGACCCGCCCTGGACCCCGACCGAAATTGGCACAATCGTGCCGGAAACCGGATCATCGAGCAAAGCGTGGACATGGCCGGTGTCAGCCCAGACGGCCAGCAGGATCAGCGCATCATCCGCCAGCAACCCCGCGAGTTCCGCCCAATCCTCCCATGTCAGAACATAGCGCGGCCACGGCTGACAGGGTTCCATGGGGGCGGACTGAATGCGGGCAAGCGCGCGGCCGGTCATCGCATGCACTCCGCCGCCGCGTGCAACCAGACAACGGCCGGCTCCGGCAGGCAGAATCCAGCCAGGAAAGCGACCAGCAGCGGTAGCCAGGCCGGGGACAGGCGGCGGAGATCGGAACCAGCCACGGCCGCGGACCGAGATGAGCGCGGTGGCGCTAACCGGGGTACGCTCGCCCAACCCAGGCCACCCAACCCAACCGAGAGCGGCAAAAGCAGCCACGGCGCTGATTCCGCCACCGCGACCAAGAGCAGGACAAGACCAGGAAACACGCCAAATGGCGGAATTCCGGCCAACCCGGCAGCGGCGGCAAGGGCGGCGGCACTCCGCGGCTTCGCGAGGCGGCAGGCGGCCTGCGAGAGGGCCAGCAGAACCAGCAGGACCACACCCGCGAACAAGGCATGCGGCGTGTGCAAGCCAAGGGCCACCGCGACCGCACCGCCCTGCCCCAACGCCACCAGCCGCATGCGCGCGCCCGGCCTGGGATGGATCAACAGGGTCGCGGCACAGATCAGCACGGCCCCCAGGCCGATCACGATCAGCATGGGACCGGTCTGCGCGGACAAACCTCCGGCGCTGACCAGCACGACCAACAAGGTCTCGGGCACGGCATAGGCCAAAGCAGCGAGGCCCAGCAGAACGCACCCGGCCCCTGCCGGCGATGGGAGTGTCACCGTGCCATACAAAAGCAACGACAGCCCCACGCCGGCCAGCCGCACCCGGTCCCATCGGCCCGCGCCTGCCCGCGCCAGCGCGGCGGCGACAGCCAGAGCCAGCGCCATGACCGCCAGCAACCTGGGTTCCGCCAAGGCGGCCAGAAGCAGCGCACCTTGCCGGGCCTGATCATGCGGCCGGGCATCACCACCCCGAGCCCCAGCCATGCAACCCGCGCCGGCCACGAGAATGGCGGCCAGCACCGGCAAGGGAGCGGTCGAAAACAGGCCGTCGGGCGCATCGGCTTGCCATGGCAGCCACAGAGCAAGGGCCAGGGCTGCCAGGTTCACCAGCCGATGGACCCAACGCCGGGCCACCGCGGGTTGCGGCAGGGCCATAGCAGCAGCGGCGATAAAAGGCAGCCCGATCAGGAGAGCCGGCAGGATCATGACCGCCGCACCCACACCGCTGCCAGGACCAGCCCCGGCACCACCGGGAGCAAGCAAGCGATTGGGAGGAGGCCTGATTGATCAAGACCGGCCAGTGCGATGCCGTTTTGCATGGCCATGAAACCGGCGATCTGCAACGGCCGCGACTGATGCACCGCCACCAGCAGCAGCCCCAGCAGCAGGACCGCCAGAGGCACACCGTCCGGTTCGGCTGCGAAAGCGAGCAACACCATAACGCTCCCCAGCAGGAGCAGCGGCCAGCGGCCGAAAGCAGGCCGCTCTGGCGCCCGGGGCGGGAGCAGGCGGGTCAGCCAAGGCATCACGGCAGCTCCGAAAACCAGCACCAGCCCCGCGGCCACCCATTGTCCCCGGATTACGGCCGAAAGCGCGACCGCGCCAGACTGGGCTGCCACCAGGCCCAGGGCTATTCCGATCTGGCGCGGCCACAGCAACCCCAGACCCAAAGCCAGAACCAGGCCTCCGTCGGCCGCGATCATGCGGGTGCCATCGACGACAAAGCCAATACCAGGGCCAGCCCCGCCAGCAGCACGGCCATCGGCAGAACCAATCGCGGACGCGGCGGACCGGCGAGCACACCGATCCCGGCCACCACGAGCGCACCCACCATCAAGCGAACGCTCCACGCCGCCAGGCCAATAATCCAGGACAGCATATCCGCTTCCGGCGGGGCGATACCGGCTGGACAAATCAAGACCGTGGCCAGGGTCAGGCGGGTCAGGCGGCCGATATCCTCCGCCAGCCGGACCGCCGCCAGATCGCGGGCACTGAACGCGTGATCAAGCGGCACCGCGGCGGTCTCTGCCCATACGGCCAGCGCCAGAGTAGCGATCGCCAACTCCGCGCCCACGCCCACTGACCACCCGCTTTCACGGAGCGAATCGAGCAGAAAATCGAGATTGCCGCCGCCAAGGACAAGGGATAGCCCCAGCAGGGCGAGCAGAAAGGCCGAGTCTGCGAAAACCGCCAGATTGGTGGTTCGCATGGCTATGACACCACCATCCCCACTGCCGGTATCCATGACGGCCAAAATGAGTACCACCCGGCCCAGGCCAAGCAGACTGACCAAAGTGAGCGTGTCCGCCATGGGCGCCATCGCCATGCCGAGGGTAAAGCTCGGGACCAGCTGCGCCGCGACGAAGGCCAGCGTCAGAGACAGCGCGGGCGCGGCACGAAGGAAAATCGAACCATGCTCATCCAACACCGGCTCTTTACGCAACAGCCGCCGCAGATCCCGCCAGGGCTGCAGGATCGGCGATCCGTCGCGCCCGGCCAAACGCTCCCGCAGAAACACCATTAGGCCGGCCATTACCGGTGCCGCGAGCAACAACAATGCAGCATGCACGATCTGGGCGATCCAGGGCGTAACTATGCTCATCGCAGGGCCAACGCACCCAGCATCGTCGTAAGAGCCGCGAACAGCAGCCACAGCGGGCTGGCTTTCCGGGCAATTTCCCAGGACGTGCAGGTGTTAACGACCGTTTTTACCAGGGACAACGGGGCGCGGGCATACGAGGACGTCCATTCATCGCTGGGCGGCAGATCCGGCACGAAACCGGCGCCCGAGGTCTGCGTCAGCGATTCCCCGAAGGGTAGCCAGGCAGGAGGCGGCGCGAAACCACCATTCCAGGCCGGGGTGAGCCGGGGCGCCGGACCAGGGCGCCGCCGTGCCACGGCCAGCAGAACGCCGAGGCTGACAACCAACAACCCCGCCAGGGGCGCGGCAAGATAACCGCCCGCGTTCACGGCCGGGACCACTCCAACCAGCCCGGCATGCGGGCTGAAACCGTCATGGGTCAGGGTGTGGATCACCGAATTGCCCAGCCAAACGAGCACCGCACCGGGGAATACCCCGATCAGGACTGATAACCCAGCCAGAACCAAAAGCACCGGCCGCGCGCCCGGCAGGACGTCCACGGCCCCGGCCGCGCGCGGGCCGCGCGGGCGACCGAGAAAGACGACGCCGAAGAGTCGTATCAGTCCAGCGACCGACAAGGCCGCGGTCAGCGTCAGCGCGACAGCGACCACCCCCAACCCCAGGGACAAGGGCCAGCCCGCGGACCGGGGTGTCGCCAGAAACGCCTGCAGCACCAGCCAAAGCCCGGCGTACCCGGCTCCGAACGGAAGCGCCGACAGACCCATCAGGCCCGCCCCCATCCCGAACGTCACCACCGGCATGGGGTGGATCAACCCGCCGAGCAGCGCCAACCGCCGGCTGCCAGCCCCCAGCCGTACCGCGCCGGCGGCCAAATGGGCCAGCGTGCCGCACACCGCCTGCGCCAGCGACAACAGCAACACCCCACCCAATGACAAGGCCGTCAATGCCGGCAGATCGAAGGATCGCCCCAAAAGGGCAAAACCAACACCGATCACCGACACGCCGGCCTGACGCAATGCCACCGCGGCGAGGCAGGAGTCGATATCCGGCTCCATCGCCGCCCGCCAGGCGCCCCAGGCCGCCGAGACCGCGCCTGCGGCCAGTAACACGATGCTCCACCACAACGGCGGGGCCGCGGCTGACAAGTCCAGCAAAAACCGCAGAAGAAGGTAGATTGCCACCGGCTGCGCGGCCCCGGACATCAACGCGGCCCCCCGCGCCGGGGTCGCGCGATAAGCTGGCATGATCCAGGCCTGGAAGGGCACCAGGCCGATCAGTGCGGCGGCACCCACACAGGCCAACATATTGGTCAATCCCGCATGGGCCCGGATCGCGGCAAAGTTCAGACCTGGCAATGCCGCCGCGATCAGTAAAATCAGCGCCGCCATCAGGCTCATACCCAATTGGACCGCGCGCGGCCGCCCGGCCTCCCCGGTAGCCCAGAGCGCGGCGCCACTCAGCACTACGCCGAGTGCAAGAGTCACCCCGTCCGCCGCCAGCACCGTCAGCACCAACCCAGCGAGGCAACAGGTGTTTCCAGCCAGCGTGGCGGGCGCGGCCGGGGCGGTTTCGGCGGCCTCCGCGGTGAACGCCATGCTGGCGGTGCCAGAGAGGAAGACCAAAAACAGGAAATAGGCGGCGAGTGGGTCCAGACTGGCCTGCAACGCCAGCCCAGGCGGCCCAAACGGCAGCGTGATCAGGACGGGGTCCTGACCCAGGGCCAGAGCCACCAGCGAAAGCAGCACGCCAAGGCCAGCGACGGCAGCACCGGCGAAACCCACCACTTGCCGGGCCGCACGCATCATAAACGCCGCCGCGGCGCCCAGCGCCAGCAGGACACAGACTATCCCGAGAAGCAGCGGCAGGATGGGGTCGCTCACCGGGGAAGTGTAGCAGATGCGCGCCGGAGTCGGGGCAGCGCTTTCATAGGTTTTCGCACCACGCCCGCCGAACCCGGTCCTGACCGGGGCGGCGGACGCGGTGGCGGCGCCTTAGCGTTCGACTTCGTCGTTGTCGGTCTCGACCTCAATGTCGGCGCTGATCGCATCAGCGTCGTCTTCCAGATCGTCGGCGGATTCCAGGACATCTTCCTCTTCGGTGTCCTCGACGCCTTCGACCTCGACATCCACGTCCTCGATCCCCGGCGCAATGGCGGGTTTCTTGGCGCGTGCGGCTTCCGCCACATTACCACCGGCCCGCCGCACCCGCGGCTGCTCAATCGGCTGTTCGGTGCCGCATTTTGGGCACACCGCCGGGGCTTTCGTCATGTCGTAGAAGCGGGCGTTGCAAGCAACGCAAACGCGCTTCAGTCCAAGTTCAGGTTTTGCCATGGCAGCAGGGGCCCTTTGTCTGAAGCGGGTAGAAAATCAGGAGCCGGCGCCCATGCCACCGCCGGGAGCGGCTGTCAAATGGAACCATCGCATGTTAGGGGGCGGCGATACGCCCGAGGACCTTTCCCATGGACCATGCTGCCGCCCGCCCCTACCGTTCCAGCCGCGCTGCCGCGCCGTTATCCGGCCATGTCGCGGTCCCCGGTGACAAGTCGATCAGCCATCGCGCGTTGATGTTCGGCGCCCTGGCGATCGGCGAAACCCGCATCACCGGGCTGCTGACCGGCGAAGACGTGCTGCGCACCGCCGGCGCCATGCGCGCGCTTGGTGCCGAGGTCACCCGCGATCCCGATGGCATCTGGCGCGTCGCCGGCCGTGGCATCGGCGGCCTGACCGAACCGGCCGATGTGCTGGACATGGGCAATTCCGGCACCGCCGCGCGGCTGCTATGCGGGATCCTCGCGACCCATCCGCTGTTCGCGGTCATGACCGGCGATGCCAGCCTGCGCAGCCGCCCGATGCGGCGTGTGACCGAGCCGCTGGCTGCGACCGGTGCCCGCTTCGCCACCCGTGCCGGCGGCCGCCTGCCGCTGGCGATCGAGGGCGCAGCCGACGCATTGCCACTGGATTACCGGGTGCCGGTGCCCTCGGCCCAGGTGAAATCCGCCGTGCTGCTGGCCGGGCTCAACGCCCCCGGCATCACCCGGGTCGAAGAACCGGAAGCCACCCGCGACCACAGCGAGAACATGCTCCGTCATTTCGGTGCCACCGTGACCGTGGAAACCGCCGGCCATGGCCGCATCATCACCCTCGTCGGCCAGCCGGAGTTGCGCGCTGCCGACGTGGTCGTGCCGGGCGATCCCTCCTCGGCTGCCTTCCCGATGGTCGCGGCGCTGCTGGTGCCTGGCTCGCGCCTGACCATTCCCGCGGTCGGGCTGAACCCGCTGCGGACCGGCCTGTTCACCACGCTCCTGGAAATGGGCGCCGATATCGTCGTGCAAAACCACCGGCTGGAAGGTGGGGAGCCGGTCGGCGACCTGGTCGCCAGCCATGGCGCCCTGCGGGCGGTGGATGTGCCGCCCGAGCGCGCGCCGAGCATGATCGATGAATACCCCATCCTCGCCGTCGCCGCCGCTTTAGCGAACGGCACGACGCGGATGCGCGGGCTGAAGGAACTGCGCGTCAAGGAAAGCGATCGCCTCGCCGCCACAGCCGCGCTTTTGTCGGTCAACGGCGTGAAGGTGGAGATCGAGGGCGACGACCTGATCGTGCATGGCACCGGCGGTGCCCCGGCCGGCGGCGGCACCGTCGTCACCCACATGGATCACCGTATCGCGATGGCGGCCCTGGTCCTGGGGCTGGTCACGCAAGCGCCGGTCACGGCCGACGATGCCGGGTTCATCGAGACCAGTTTTCCGGATTTCATCGGCCTGATGAACGGCGTCGGCGCCTCGCTGGCCGCGGTCTGACCATGCCGATCGTCATCGCGATTGACGGGCCGGCGGCGGCGGGAAAGGGCACCCTGGCCCGGCGGCTGGCCGCCGAGCTGGGCCTGCCCTACCTTGATACCGGCTTGCTCTACCGCGCCGTCGGGCGGCGGGTTCTCGATGGCGGCGGCGACCCCAGGGATCCCGCGGCCGCCGAAGCGGCTGCCCGCGCGCTGGACCCGTCGGATTTGGCGCGGGACGATCTGCGAGGGCCGGAAGCCGACGCGGCATCCTCCGCCGTCGCCGCGATCCCCGGCGTGCGGTCGGCTTTGTTCGACTTCCAGCGGAATTTCGCCACCCTGGCCGGGGCAGTGCTGGACGGGCGCGACATCGGCACCGTGATCTTCCCGGATGCATCGGCCAAGCTCTTCGTCACAGCCAGCCCCTCCGAACGCGCCCGCCGGCGCTGGCTGGAATTGCGCGGCAAAGGCGCGGACGCAGAGGTCGCGACGGTGGAGCGGGAATTGCGGGACCGCGACGCCCGAGATGCGGCCCGCGCGACCGCGCCACTGCGGCCGGCGGAGGATGCGATTGAGATCGATACGTCGGATCTGGACGCCGAAGCGGCGTTCCAGGCGGCCTTGGCGGCGGTTCGGCGGCGATTGGGCTGATTTGCCTTGTTTTGATTGACCTGACCAACCAACCTGACCAGATAAATCTTCGTCTGATACCCGGCCCGCACCGCGACCCGTTCGACCGGATGCTGATCGCGCAGGCAGAGATCGAAGCGGTGCCAGTGGTGACCGCGGCTTCGATTTTCCAGACCTATGGAGCGGAGACAATCTGGGCCTAGCCCTTGACTCCGGCGGGGCGAAGCGTATCTCTCCCTTCATCTGCAACCGGCCTGTGCATATCGCGCGGGCAAGCCGTGTTTCCAGGACGTGAAACGCGCATATCACGGCACTTCCGGGGCCAGACCCGGACCTCCGTAACGGAAAATACACACCTCATGGCAGCATCCGCCACCGCCCGGGCCGCAGCGCCCGCGCAAGACCATTTCAATGGTGAAGATTTCGCGTCCCTCCTCGATGAGACGCTGGGCAAAGACACCGGCTTTGACGGCTCCGTCGTCACCGGCCGCATCATTCGCCTGACGGACGACTATGCCGTCGTCGATGTCGGCCTGAAGTCCGAGGGCCGCGTTGCCCTCAAGGAATTCGGCCCGCCCGGTTCCGTCCCCGATATCAAGCCCGGCGATACCGTCGAGCTCTATGTCGAGCGTTACGAAGACCGTGACGGCTCGATCGTTCTGTCGCGTGAGAAGGCGCGGCGCGAAGAGGCCTGGACCAACCTGGAAAAGGCGTTCGAAGGCCAGCAGCGCGTCAACGGCACGATCTATGGCCGGGTCAAGGGCGGCTTCACCGTCGATCTCGGCGGCGCCGTGGCGTTCCTGCCGGGCAGCCAGGTCGATATCCGTCCGGTCCGCGACGTCGGCCCGCTGATGGGCATGCCGCAGCCGTTCCAGATTCTGAAGATGGACCGCGCCCGCGGCAACATCGTCGTCTCCCGCCGCGCGGTCCTCGAAGAGACCCGCGCCGAACAGCGCAGCGAGCTGATCCAGGGCCTGAAGGAAGGCCAGATCCTCGACGGCGTGGTCAAGAACATCACCGACTACGGTGCGTTCGTTGATCTCGGCGGCGTCGATGGCCTGCTGCACGTCACCGATATCGCGTGGCGCCGCATCAACCACCCGTCCGAAGCCCTGACCATCGGCATGCCGGTGAAGGTGCAGGTGATCCGCTTCAACTCGGAAACCCAGCGCATCAGCCTGGGCATGAAGCAGCTCGAGTCCGATCCGTGGGAAGGCGTTGCCGCCAAGTACCCGCCGGGCGCGCGTTACTCCGGCCGTGTCACCAACATCACCGACTACGGCGCCTTCGTGGAGCTGGAAGCGGGGGTCGAGGGTCTCGTCCACGTGTCCGAGATGTCCTGGACCAAGAAGAACGTCCACCCGGGCAAGATCGTCGCCACTTCGCAGGAAGTGGACGTCATGGTGCTCGACGTCGACAGCTCCAAGCGCCGCATTTCGCTCGGCCTCAAGCAGGTTCAGCGCAATCCCTGGGAAGAGTTCCTCGAACTCCATCCGATCGGCACGGAAGTCGAAGGGGAGATCCGCAACATCACCGAGTTCGGCCTGTTCATCGGCCTGTCCGCGGACATCGACGGCATGGTTCACATGTCCGACCTGTCCTGGGACGAAGCCGGCGAAGCGGCGATGGCCGGGTTTGAGAAGGCCCAGATCGTCAAGGCGAAGGTGCTCGATGTCGATGTCGAGAAAGAGCGCATCAGCCTGGGCATCAAGCAGTTGCGTGATGATCCGGCCGCGACCGTTCTCGGCTCCGTCCACAAGGGCGATGTCGTGACCTGCGTGGTGTCCGCCATCCAGGCGAACGGCATCGAAGTGAAGGTGAACGACGTTCTGACCGGCTTCATCCGCCGGGCCGAGTTGGCGCGCGACAAGGCCGATCAACGGCCGGATCGCTTCGCTGTCGGCGAGAAGGTCGATGCCAAGATCACCGCGGTGGACCGGGCGGCGCGCAAGCTCACGCTCACCATCAAGGGCAAGGAAGTCGAGGAAGAGAAGCAGGCGATGCAGGAATTCGGTTCGTCCGACTCCGGCGCTTCGCTGGGCGACATCCTGGGCGCGGCGATCCGTCGCCGCAACATGGCGCAAGACGGCGGCTAAGAGTTCGAGGGTCCAATGTCCCTCGAAACCGATCTGCTATTGGACAGGCGGCGCCTCAAGCGCCGCCTCGTCTTTTGGCGGAGTCTGGCAGTTCTGGCCGTCACCGGTGCCTTGCTGATAACGGTGCGCAGCCCCGGCCTGTCTGTTGGCGGGGCCCATGTGGCCCGGCTGACGATCTCTGGCATGATTACCGAAGACCGCAAGCTGACCGAAGCAATCGACAAGCTGGCCGATGACAAGGCCGTTAAAGCATTGATCGTCGCGGTCAATAGCCCGGGCGGCACCGTTTCCGGCGGTGAAAGCCTGCACAACGCGATCACCCGCGTCGCTGCCAAGAAGCCGGTCGTGACGGTGATGAGCGGTCTGGCGGCGTCTGCCGGCTATATGATCTCGGTCCCCGCGCACCGGATTTTCGCGCGCGACTCCACCATTACCTGCTCGATCGGTGTCCTGCTCGAAACCGGGGAAGCCTCCGGCCTCATGGACAAGGTTGGGCTGAGCGCCGAAGCGATCATCTCCGGCCCGCTCAAAGACCAGCCCAGTATGACGCACAAACTGTCACCTGAGGGGCGGGAGATTTTGCACGGCCTGGTCATGGATATGTATGACCAATTCGTTGCCATGGTCGCCACCGGGCGCCATATGCCAGCCGATACCGTGCGCCAAATCGGTGACGGAAGGGCCTGCACCGGACGGCAAGCCTTGACGCTGGGCCTGGTCGACCAGATCGGGGAAGAGCACGACGCCCGCGTTTGGCTGGCCAGCGCTAAGAATGTGTCCGCGGACCTGCCGGTCGAAGACGTCTCCACCACCAGCCTCGCGTCGCGGACTTTCGGCGGCAGTCTGGGGCCGATGTTCGACGGAATCTGGAAAGTGCTTGTTTCCCAAAGCGTTAGGATTGACGGCGCGCTGGCGATCTGGCAGCCTGGAAGCAACTGAACGCAAAGGGCCCTGTCGTGACAAAGTCCGAACTGATTGCCGGGCTGGCGGCCGATAACCCGCACCTCCGCGGGGCTGACGTCGAAGTCATCGTCGCCACCATCTTCGACCAGATCACCGAAGCCCTGGCCCGTGGTGAACGCGTGGAGCTGCGCGGCTTTGGTGCCTTCACCACGAAGCACCGCGATGCGCGCACCGGCCGCAATCCCCGCACTGGGGAGGCTGTGCCGGTCGACGAGAAATCCGTGCCGTTCTTTAAGGCCGGCAAGGAACTGCGCGAGCGGGTCAATGCGGGCAAGCCTGCCCGCAGCCGCGCCCGCGGCTAGCGGTTGCCAGAAGCGGCATGCCTTTGAAATTATCGCCCTGGCTCCGCCCAACCGTCATGGCGGGGACAGCAAGAAAGCCGTGGGTGGTCCACCTTCGCGGATCATGACGGTTTCTGGCGCCGGCACGGCAATCATTTAGGCTCCTGGTATATAACCTCTCAATGAAACGCATCCTCCGCCTTCTGATTACCCTGCCACTCCTGCTGCTGTTGGCCGTGTTCGCGCTGTCCAACCGGGAGCCAGCCCGCTTCTCGTTCTGGCCGACGGATCTCAGCGTCGAATTACCCTTGTCGCTCGCGATATTGGGTTCCGCCGCCATCGCCTTCCTGTTCGGCGGACTGCTGGTTTGGCTCACCACTTTGGCACAAAGCCGGCGCGCCCGGCGGGCCGAAGAGGCCGTACAATTGTTGGAAGAACAGGTGCGCGCTTTGAAATCCCGCCTGGCCCCGCCGCTGTCCGGACATCAGGCGCTTCCCCCTCCCACCGCGTGAGGCCTTTATGTCCAGCCGTCTGATCGTCGCCCTCGACACCACCGACATCGCCCGTGCCGCCGCCTGGGCCAGTGCCGCCGCGCCGCATGTTGGGCTGTTCAAACTGGGCCTGGAGTTTTTCCTCGCCAATGGGGCTGCTGGCGTGCGAGCTATCCAGGGGCGGCCGGTTTTCCTGGATCTGAAGCTGCACGACATTCCCAACACGGTCGCGGGCGGGGTGCGCGCGGTGCTCGATGTGCGGCCTAAGATGCTGACGATCCATGCCTCCGGCGGCGCGGCCATGATCGAGGCCGCCCGCCGTGCGGCCGAGACCGCAGGGCCCGAGCGGCCCATGATCCTGGCTGTAACCGTGCTGACCAGCCTGGACGCGGCGGCGCTCGCCGCGACCGGCGTCGCGGCTTCGCCGGCGGAGCAGGTGCTGCGCCTGGCCCGGTTGGCGCTGTCGTCCGGCGCGGACGCGCTGGTATGCAGCCCGCAGGAGGTTGCGATGCTCCGCGCGGCTTTGGGAGCGGAGGCGAAGTTCATCGTGCCCGGCATTCGCCCGGCCGGTTCGGCGACGGACGACCAAGCCCGCACCATGACCCCGGCGCAAGCGGTGGCGGCCGGGGCTGACTGGATTGTGGTCGGGCGCCCGATTACCGGCGCCGCGGACCCCGGTGGCGCGGCGGCGGCGATCTCGGCGGCGATCGTATGATTCAGGTCAAGATCTGCGGCATCAACGACCCCGCCGCGTTCGACACGGTTGTTGAAGAAGGGGCCGACTGGGTCGGGTTTGTGTTCTTCCCGCCCTCTCCGCGTTTCGTAACCCCGGCGCAGGCCGCTTCACTATCGATGCGGCATGCCGGCGGGCCGTTGCGGGTGGGGCTGTTTGTCGATCCCGAGGCTGATCAGATCGCCGCGGCTTTGGACGTAGTTCATCTCGATATTTTGCAGCTCTACGGCCGTATTCCGGACATCACGGCCCTGCGGGCCCGGTTCGGAAAGCCGATCTGGCGGGCCGTTGGGATCGATCGGACGGAGGATCTGCCGACGGACAATCGCGGCGCGGATGTGCTGCTGCTGGAAGCGAAACCGCCCGCCGATGCCACCCGCCCGGGCGGCAATGCGACGCGCTTCGACTGGTCGCTGCTGCGCGGCTGGTCGGCGCCGGCACCCTGGGTTTTGGCGGGTGGCCTGACCCCCGCCAATGTCGCGGGCGCCATTCAGGCGACGGGTGCGACGGCGGTGGATGTGTCATCCGGGGTGGAAAGCGCCCGAGGGGTCAAGGACCCCGCCCTGATCCGGGCGTTTATCGCCAACGCCAGGGGCGGGTAGGCTTACCCCTTCTTCCCCTTCACCGCGTCCAATTCGGCACGCAGACGCTCGATCTCAGCGCGCAACACTTCCACTTCGTTGGCCGGTGCCTCTTCCGCCTTGGACGCGGCGCGGGGGAAGGGGTTGAACATGGTCATCGCCCGTTCCATCATCGCGACGTTCTGGCGGCTGACCTCTTCCAGATTGCTGAACGGAAACAAGCCGGTCATCGACCCCATGGTTTTCTGCATGGTGGTGCGCACCTGTTCCTGCTGTTCGGCGAAGGCCGACATCGCCCGGTCCAGATACGGCGGCACCAGCCCTTGCATAGAGCCGCCATAGAGGCCGATCAGTTGGCGCAGAAAAGCGGTGGGCAGCAGGTTCTGGCCCTTGCCCTCTTCTTCCACGATGATCTGAGTCAGCACGCTGCGCGTGATGTCATCGCCGCTCTTGGCATCGTAGACGACGAAATCGCGCCCCTCCCGCACCATGTCCGCGAGGTTATCGAGGGTGATGTAGCAGGAGCTTTCCGTGTTGTACAATCGGCGGTTGGCGTATTTCTTGACGACGACTGGCGGCACGTCAGCGGGCCTGTGAGCCTGCTCGATCTGGGCGGGGTCGGACATGCATCCCTCGCATATTGGATTTGTCCTAGCATGCGGCGGATTTCGCACCTGCGAAAGCCCCTTTCATCGGTTTGCCATTCCGCCCATCGTGAGAGGCCCTTATGCTCATCTGATATGGAGCGTGGATGAAGCATGACCGACCCCGGGAAGCTGGCCCGCGACTGGATCACGCTATGGCAGAGCGAATGGGCCGCGATGGCCGTGGACCGGGAGGCGCAGGAGACATGGCAGGCGCTTGTCGGCCTATGGGCGCGTGCGGCCTCGGCCATGATTCCGCCCGATGACGGATCGACCGGATATGCCGGCGCCCCTGCAACGCCGAGGACCGCGCCCGCTGATGCTGCATCTGACGCTCGGGATGCTGAAATCGCGCGGCTTGGACGCCTTGTGGAACAGCTCGAAGCCCGGTTGGCCGACATTGAACGCGGCGGAGATCGGGGCAGCCATCCACGCCGCCCTGGCCAGCGGCGACCCCGCGGCACCGGCCCAGGCTGACGCCGACCTGATCGCGGGGATCGCGGCGTATCGGCGGCATCCGTGGCGCCGGGATTTACTGGAACCACCGCATGTCTGGGCTGAGGGCGGCAGCCGCTTGCTGGACTACGGGCTGGGGCCCGCCGATGGGCCCGTGATGCTGTTCGTGCCCAGCCTGATCAATCGCGCTTACGTCTTGGACCTGATGGAGGGGCACTCGATGCTCCGCTGGTTCGCGACCCAAGGCGTCAGGCCGCTGCTGCTGGACTGGGGCTGGCCTGGCCAGACCGAGCGCGGCTTCACCCTCACCGACTACATCGCCGGTCGGCTTGAACGGGCCATCGCCGCGGTGGGTGCGCCGGTTGTACTGGTGGGCTATTGCATGGGCGGCAATCTCGCGGTTGCGGCGGCGGAGCGGCGGCCCGATCTGGTCAAGGCCCTGGCGCTGCTGGCGACGCCATGGGATTTCCACGCGCCGGATCCGGCGCGGGCGCGGTCCGCGGCGGCGTGCCTGCCGCTGCTGGAGCCGGCGCTGACGTTCAATGGCACGATGCCGATCGATGCATTGCAGACGCTGTTTACCTGGCTGGACCCGTTCGGGGTGGGGGACAAGTACCGCGCGTTCGGGCAAAGGGACCAGGACAGTGCCCAGGCGAAGTTGTTCGTGGCGATGGAGGACTGGCTGAACGATGGGGTGCCGCTGGTGGCGGCCGTGGCACGCGCCTGCCTGAGTGGGTGGTATGGCGAGAACGACCCGATCAACGGACGGTGGCAGATTGCCGGATTGGTGGTGAAGCCATCGGCCCTACGGCTGCCGGTATGGGTCGCCGCGCCCGGGCGGGACCGGATCGTGCCACCGGAATCCGCCCGGCCGCTGGCCGCGGTGATCCCGGGGGCGGTGCTACATGAACCGGCCGCCGGGCATGTCGGAATGGTCGCGGGCGCCGCCGCCGAGCGGGCCTTGTGGCAGCCATTGCTGTCATGGACACGGTCTTTAGTGTTGTAACCCCGGCACCAATATCCGCCTTTCGCGGGTGCACAATCGGCGGTAAACATGGGTTTGAGGCGGGATGGACCCGCCCTTCGGAGCATCAGACATGGAAGACATCGTCATCGTCTCCGCCGCCCGCACCCCCGTGGGCAGCTTCAGCGGCGCACTCAGCAGCCTGTCAGCACAAGCCTTGGGCGCGGTCGCCCTCAGCGCCGCATTCGTCCGCGCGGGCATCGAAGCCGCCGATGTGGATGAGGTCATTCTGGGCCATGTCCTGTCCGCCGGCGAAGGTCAGAACCCGGCCCGTCAGGCCGCACGGTTCGCGGGCCTGCCGGATGCGAAGACCGCGTTCGGCATCAATCAGGTGTGCGGCTCGGGCCTGCGCGCCGTCGCGCTGGCCGCGCAGCAGATCCGGACCGGTGAAAGCGCCATCGTCGCCGCCGGTGGGATGGAAAGCATGAGCCTGTCGCGCCACGCCGCGCATCTGCGCAATGGCACCAAGATGGGTGGGCTGGAATTCGTTGACACCATGCTCAAGGACGGGCTGTGGGATGCGTTCCACGGCTACCACATGGGCAACACGGCCGAGAACGTGGCCAACAAGTATCAGATTACGCGTGAGCAGCAGGACGCTTTCGCCCTGGCCTCGCAGCATAAGGCCTCCGCCGCGCAGAAGGCCGGCCGTTTTGTGGATGAAATCGCGCCGGTCACCGTCAAGGGCCGCAAGGGCGATGTGATTGTCAGCGACGATGAATATATCCGCCATGACTCGAGCGCTGAGACGATGGCGCGCCTGCGCCCGGCTTTCACCAAGGACGGCACGGTCACGGCCGGCAATGCCTCGGGCATCAACGATGGCGCCGCGGCGCTGGTGTTGATGAGCGGCGCTGAAGCCGCCCGCCGCGGGCTGACCCCGCTGGCGCGCATCGCGTCGTTCGCGACCGCCGGTGTCGATCCCTCGGTGATGGGCACGGGGCCGATCCCGGCGACGCGCAAGGCGTTGGAGCGGGCTGGATGGAAGGCGGATGACCTCGATCTGATGGAGGCCAACGAGGCTTTCGCGGCGCAGGCTCTGGCGGTGAACAAGGACCTTGGCTGGGATACCTCCAAGGTCAACGTCAATGGCGGCGCCATCGCTATCGGCCACCCCATCGGTGCTTCGGGCGCGCGGGTGCTGGTGACGCTGCTGCATGAGATGGGGAAGCGGGACGCGAAGAAGGGCCTGGCCACGCTGTGCATCGGCGGTGGCATGGGCGTTGCAATGTGTGTGGAACGCTGATCTTTAGCGAAGGGATTATCTCATGGCACGCATCGCACTGGTAACTGGCGGCACACGCGGGATCGGGGAGGCCATCAGCCTCGCGCTGAAGGCGCAGGGCCGGACCGTCATCGCCAACTATGCCGGCAACGACGCCGCGGCTGCTGAATTCAAGGCCAAAAACGGCATTGACGTCATGAAGTTCGACGTCAGCAAATTCGACGCCTGCACCGAGGCGATGGCCCGGATCAAGGCCGAGTTCGGCCCGGTCGAGATTCTCGTGAACAACGCTGGCATCACCCGTGACGCCACCATGGGCCGGTTGACCCGGGACATGTGGGACGCGGTGATCGATACCAACCTCGGGTCCTGCTACAACATGTGCAAACTGACCTTCGACGACATGCGCGCGGCGAAGTTCGGGCGCGTGGTCAATGTGGGTTCGATCAACGGCCAGGCCGGTCAGTATGGCCAGGTGAACTACGCCGCGTCCAAGTCCGGCATCCATGGCTTTACCAAGGCCCTGGCGCAGGAAGGCGCGCGCTTCGGCATCACCGTCAACGCCATCGCCCCGGGTTACGTGGATACCGAAATGGTGCGCGCGGTGCCGGGTGAGGTGTTACGCAAGATCATCGCCAAGGTTCCCATCGGGCGCCTGGGTCATGCATCGGATATCGCCCGTGGCGTGGCGTTCCTGACCGCGGATGACGCGGATTTCATCACCGGCTCGACCCTGTCCATCAACGGCGGTCAGCATATGTACTGATCGGCTCAGCCATTACCCGCCGTTGTGCAAAGCGGGATGTCCAACTCCGCTGGTTTGGTGATCGACGCCAGCCAGCGGACCAACCCGTTGCCTGAATGCTTGATCGGCCGGGGATCAACCACTTCGATCATTTGCATCATGCCTTTGTCCTCGTGCTTCAGGACGTGGCAGTGATACATGAACGTGCCGACGATATTGGGTTGGGTGAACGGCAGGCGGATGACGATCTCCCCCCGTTCCGGCACTTTGACGGTATCGAGCAACCCATCAAACCGCACCGGTTTTCCATTGACCGACATGACCTGAAACGCCAGCTGATGGATGTGGAAGGCGTGCATGTCGTCGGAGTCGTTGCGAATGGTCCAATCCTCCACATCGCCTAGATTGACCCTGGTGTCGGTGCGGGATGCGTCGAACAATCGCCCGTTGATGTAATATTGTTCGGAGTCCTTGGACTGGGAAAAGACGAAGGTCCGATACCCTGTCACCTTCAGCCCACTCAGGTCCGCTATCGGCGGCAACACCGGACGGGCGGGCGTCACCGGTGTTCCCGCGACGGTCAGATGCCCCATGGTCCGGTCCCGTGACAAAGCCGGCCCTTTGCCGGTCAGGACATTGCGCGTCAGGAGCCTGTAGTCCCCAGGCTCCCCGCCGATCACCAGCACCTCCAACCGCGCCGCGGGACCGATGTGGAGCACTTCGGCTTCTTCAGGGCGTGGGATCGCGGCGCCATCCCGGCCGATGATGGTGAAGCGGTGGCCTTCGAGAGAAAGATGCACCGTTTGATTGGCGTCATGGTTGGTGAGATGCCACAGCGCGGTTTCTCCGGGCTTCATGGCTTCAGATACAGTGACCTGGCCGTTGATGGTTTGCACCACCCCGTGCCACTCGTCGTTGATCACCGGGTTGTCGCTGTCCTCGATCTCGATCGACTTGAATGCGAACAATCGCTCCCGCACACCAGCCAGTCCTGGGACGCCATCGGCGAATCCGTCCACGATCAAGGCGCCGCTTAGGCCACGCCCAACCTGCTTCTCGGATAAGCCATGCAGATGGGCATGGTACCAATAGGCGCCAGGCGGCTGATAAGTGGGGATTTTTATCTCATAATCGAAATCCTTCCCGGGTGGTACCGAGATATGGACATTGTCGCTGTTGCCCCGTGGCGAGGTCTGGATGCCATGGAAATGCAAGTTGGTGGGCTCATCCAACCGATTGGCGAGGTGGATGCGCATTGTATCCCCAGGCCGCACGCGCAGCACCGGGCCGGAAAAACTGTCATTGTAGGTTATGGTATCAACATCGATGCCATCAAACCTGGATTTGCCAGCTTGCGCCTTCAGCGTCACCGACAGGACGCCGTCGTGTGACAGGACCTCTGGCAGTTCGCTTAGCGAGGGCACCACCGGTGGTGCCGCCGCACCCGGCCCCATGCAGAACAGCAACAACCCAGCCGTGAGCCAGCGCGGGCGCATTACGCGGCCCTCGGCTGGTTCGTGGATTCGAGGCTTTCCAGCCATCGGCACCAGGTTTCCAGTGCTGTTTCCGACAAGGTGAGATGCACACGCAAAAGGTCCCCCTCGTGCGTGACGGCGGTAAACGGAACGGGAGCGGTTCCTTGCAGCGTCAGCATGCCGTTTTCGCCGCTTCGAAGGCTCTGCTGCGATGGACAAATCAGCGCCGCCCCAAAGCGGGACAGATTGCGGGTTTCCGCTTTCAGATCCCCCTGGGTGGCGGTGGTCAGAAGGCACGGCAGCCGGCAGTCTATCCGTGGTGACTCCCGCCGGTTCACATGAGGCGCGGCGCTGCGGATCACGCGCACGACAACACGCTGGAGTTGCTGCACCTGTTCGTTGACCCGCGTCGAAGACCCATCGACGAGAACCGCCACGTCACCGGCACTCCGGGCAATGTCATGGACATCCGCGATCTCCCGCGCCACGAGCCGCGTGGCTCCGGCGAGGTCGTTGAGCTTTTCGGCAATCTCCCTTGTGGCGAGATCCTGACGTTCGACCTCACCCGCCACGATCCGTGCGACCTCTTCAGCTTCCATGAGCGTATCTCCGACATCGGTAACAGCCCGGACTGTTATTTCGACCAGGCCCTGGATTTCTCGCAGAATGGCCGCGATGTCAGTCGTCGAGCGGGCAGTCTGCGCGGCCAGAGTCTTCACTTCACTGGCCACGACGGCGAACCCCTTCCCGGCCTCGCCGGCGCGCGCGGCCTCAATCGTGGCATTCAGGGCCAGCAGGTTGGTTTGACGGGCGATCGAGCCGATGATGTCGGCCGCATCAGCGATCCGCTTCGCCGCGGTCGCCAGCCGGCCGATGGAGTCGGATGCCTGGCCGCCAGCCCGGACCGCCCGCCGGGTGATATCGCTGGAGCGGGTGACACTTTCCGCGATCGTGCGCATGGCTTCGGCGATCCGTTCGGCGACGCTAACCGTCATCTCGCTATCGTCCAACGCCTGCCCGGCCTGTACCCGCACGACGTCGGAGGTTTGCAACAGACGCTCAACCTCATGGCTCAGACCCTTGGCCTGACCCGCCATATCGGCCATTTGCTGCCCGGCGTTTTTCACCGCCTCTCCGACTTCGTATTCAACCCGATCGGCCATGGCACGCAGTCCCTCGGCCAGAGCAGCCTGCGCATGCGCCTCGTTATCGCGATCCTGGGCGCGCATCGCTTCGATCTTGGCGAGGTTGCCGGCGATCGAGCGCTGCATGATATCCAGCGCCCGCAGCAATTGCGCAGCCTCATCGCGGCCTTTGAGACGAATGCTATTGTCCAGTTTGCCTTCCGAAATGGCGGTCGCCACGGCCACCGCGCGCCGTAATGGCGGAATGACCGCGCGCCACAGTACTAACCCGATCAAAGCGACCATCCCGATAACCGCAAGCCCGATGGAGCGCATCCAGACCCGGCTAACATCCACCATGGTTTCGGCACCGTCGCGCGATTCCAGTCCGTCGGCATCAAAACGTTTTACCGCTTTACCCAGCAGGGTATCTAGCTCCGCCAGCTGTTCCGCTGCTGGGGCATGGCCGCTCGCTTGTAGCGTCCGGACAGAGTCGCGCACTTTGTCCGTTGCCGTCCTGGCGCGGTCGCTGGTCGCCCGCTCGCTGGCGATCGCGAGATAGTCCGCGATTTTCTCCAGCCGATCGCCATTGGCGGCCGGCGCGGCCGCGTACCGGACAAAATCCGCCTGCGCCTTGCCGATATGGCTGACGCCGACCACGGCACTGTCATAGATGCTGATCGCGAGTTCCCCAAGATTGCGCTGGAGTTTCCAGGCAAACCAACCCCCGGCGGCTGGCGCGAGGATCAGGATCAGACACGCAATCAGAAGTTTCGCTTTTAAGGTCATGGTGGATCCCTATTTAACCGCGATAGTCATTTTCATCTTGGGATGAATGCTGCATCGGATCATAAATTTTCCGGCTTTGTCGAACATCTGATCGATCGCCTCCCCCGGCTTTTGCAAACCTTTATCGGTTGCGTTGTCGTCTTCATCGATGACGTTGATGTTGTGCGTGACGTCGTCATGGTTGACGAAATGCACCGCATCGCCTTTGCCGACTGTCAACGCGGTCTGGCTGAATTTCTGCCCTACCTGATCGATCTCGGTCGCGGCGGCGAAACACAACCCGCTGGTCAGAGTAACAACCAGGGCCGCACCTGTCCAAATTGCTCGCATGGCGTCGGGGTCTCCTTGTTTTGGGTTATTCAGAAATGGACAGCTGTCCAAATGCTCAGGAACAGCGCGTTATTGTCCGAAGCGCGGTTGCTACTGCCGTTGAATTGGGTGTACGCAACGTATTGGGTGGCCAGGCGCAGGTTGATCCACGGCCAGGGCGAGTCGGGCTTGCCCCAGGGCACATAGGCAATTTCCCCGATAAATCCGGCACTGTTCGGCACGCCGGCGGGTAACCCGAAATACGGGCCGTTCGTCGAACCATTGGTTTGAAAATACTGTATCGAAGGGGTCCAGGTCGCCGCTATACTATACGACACATCGGCCCGCACCGTATCGAGACTCCCGGATCGGCGTGCCCCCGTCAGGATATTACTGGCAGACAGCCTCATCTCTTCATGGATCCAGGTCGCATGGGCCGAAATGACCGTGCTGACGACACTCTTCGGATCAGCGATCCACTGGTAATTAGTATCGAATGCAATGTCCGTAAAACTGTCGGTGCGGGACGTACTGCCATCATCACCCGGGTACAAATTGGCGTGCAGGCCATAGGTTCCGAACTGAACGTTATGACGCTCGTCCGCGGAAGACCGCTGCAATGCGAAACGCCAATACGGCACCGGCCCGACCACGGTATCGGTGTCCGCGATTGGCACCGCACCCAGCGCATTGCGGGTGTCGCGGCTCAAACCGCCATACATCGTGAACTCGGCGTAGAGCAAATCGTTCCATAGAAAATGCAGACCACCGCCCGCGACATTCTGCGCGAGGCGGCCATCAATCATCGCCGTCGCCACGGGAGTCGGAGCGAGACCGCTCATGTTATACGGGAAGCCCCAGATCGGCGTGGAGTTCCAAAGATCCTGCACCGTCGGCGCATTATTGACCGTCAGGCCCCAAACCAGATCGCTGCCCCAGAGGCTGCCATCCCGCGCATACCGAATCTCCGCATTGTTCAAGTTCACGACGCGGGCGATGCCATCGTAATTCAGCTCAATGAATGCGCCGATCCGCGGGGCAAGCCGGCCTGCGACATAAACAGACACCTGATCGAGCGCGACGTTATCATTGGCCGCGAACCATCGTGCTGCCCCCCCTGGCTGATCGGCATTGGTATGGGTGAACGACATCTGCGTCGCCGCCGCGATCGGCAAACCGTGCGGCTTTCCGTCACTGGCCGTATAGCCATAAAGCTTGAAGTCACGGCCGAATGGCTTCAGCTGCGGCCCGAACGCCCCAACATGGCACGCGGCACAAGGCTGCCCGGTCTGTTCGGCGAAGCTCGGCACCGCCCAGGCCGGGCGCGCGCACCAGAGCAGTCCGGTCAGCATTAGCTTCCAATAACCCGTTCTCATCAATCACCCCCGCCGCTACGCTCCTGGGTGAGCGTTGGCAGGGGGGATTGTGAGGAAGAGATATGAATAAACAGTTAACAGAACCGGGGTTTTGAAAATTATTTTGACGCGCTTGCCAGCCGGGAATCCCGGCCTAAACTTCGAGTCAAACGAGGGAGCCAACGCCATGTCCATCACGGTCACACAGCTGCACCCACTCTTTGTCGGCGAAATCGGCAACATCGACCTGCGTCAGCCGCTGGATCGGGATACGGTTGATGCCCTGACGGCGGCGATCAACCAGCACGGCGTCCTGGTCTTCCACGACCAGCCCATCGACGATGCCCAGCAGCAGGCCTTCAGCCGCAATTTCGGCGAGTTAGAAACCACGGTCCGCGCTTACCGTGCCGACTTCGTGCCCCGGCTGGGTGTCCACATGGCGGATATCTCGAACCTCGACGAAAACAACCGCGTGCTGCCACCCAATGATCGCCGCCGGCTGAACGCGCTGGGCAATCGGCTTTGGCATTCCGACAGCAGCTTCAAGCGGGTGCCAGCGCGTTTCTCACTGCTGTCGGCCCGGGTTATCCCCGCTGAGGGAGGGGAGACTCAGTTCGCCGATATGCGCGCCGCTTGGGACGCCCTGCCAGATAAGATGAAGGCGCGGGTCGAAGGCATGATCTGCGAGCACACCCAGCTTTTTTCCCGCGCCAAGATCGGCTTTACGGACTGGGCACCGGAAGAACGCGCGAAGATGGCGCCGGTGCCACAAGTACTGGTGCGCACGCATCCGGGGTCGGGCCGCAAGTCGCTTTTCCTGTCGTCCCATGCCGGCCTTATCCGTGGGATGGAAGAACCTGAAGCCCGCATGCTGCTGCTGGATCTCAGCGAGTTCGCGACCCAGCCGCAATTCGTCCACACGCATACGTGGAAGGTCGGAGACCTCGTGATGTGGGATAATCGCTGCACCATGCATAGGGCGCGGGAATACGATGAGACGCAGGTGCGCGATATGCACCGCACCACTGTGTCGGACGGGAAGCCGACGGTGGCGGAGGATCTGGCTGCCTGACCCTACCGCACAGTCACCATCATCTTCATCCTCGGATGGATACTGCAACGGACCTTAAAGCGCCCATTTTTATCGAACAGGTGCTTGATCGTCTCGCCGGGCTTCTGCAGTCCTTTATCAATTGCGACGTCGTCCTGATCAAAAACGCTAACGTTGTGTACGACATCGTCGAAGTTCAGAAACCAGACGGTTTCACCGTTTGAGACCAGCAAGGCGCTCTGGGTAAAGCGCTGCCCCACCTGATCGATGGTGGTGGCCGCATAACACAGGCCGCTCACTGTAAGGGCGGCAAGGATCAGGCCGGTTTTTGGAATGCGCATCTGATTTTTTCCTTGGCAGGTCAGGTCAGAATCGCCACGCGGTCCAAAGGCTGAGAAAGAGCGCATTGTTGTCGGAGGCTTTGTTGGAACTGCCATTGAACTGCGTATAGGCAACGTATTGCGCGGCCAGCCGCACGTTGATCCAGGGCCAGGGCGAGTCCGGCTTCCCCCAGGGGACGTAAGCGATTTCGCCAATGAAGCCCGCACTGTTCGGCACCCCGCCCGGCAAGCCGAAATACAGGGGATTGGCCGATCCCGCGGTCTGGAAATATTGCAGTGATGGTGTGATGGTCGCCGCGAAGCTGTATGAAATGTCGGCGCGCACTGTGTCCAGATTGCCGCTGCGATTGGCACCGATGAGCACGTTGCTCGCGGACAGGCGCTGATCCTCATGAATCCAGGTCGCGTGGACCGACACCATGTCGCTCACGACGCTTTTCGGATTGGCAATCCATTGGTAATTAATATCGAATGCGACGTCGGTGAAGCTATCCGTGCGAAACGCGCTGCCATCACCACCGGGGTTCACGCTGGCATGCAGACCATAGGTACCGATCTGGATATTCTGACGTTCATCATCGAAGGAATGTTGCAAGGCCAGGCGCCAGTAGGGCACCGCCCCAACCACGGTGTCGCTGCCGGAGACCGGAACCGCACCTAGCGCGTTGCGCGTGTCGCGGCTCAGGCCACCGTAAATGGATGCCTCCGCATAGACCAGATCGTTCCATAAGATATAAATCCCGCCGCCCGCGACATTCTGAGCCAACTTGCCATCCAGCATCGTTGTGGCGGCGGGCGAGGGTGCCAGGCCGCTGGCGTTGTAAGGAAAGCCCCAGACAGGGGTCGAATTCCACAAATCCTGCATCGTTGGAGCATTGTTCGCGGTCAGGCCCCAGACAAAATCCGTCTCCCAGGCCTCACCCTCCGACGCGTAGCGGATTTCTGCGTTATTCAGCTTCACCACACGGGCGATGCCGTCATAATTCAGTTCAATAAACGACCCGACCTTGGGCGCCAGCTTGCCCGCCAGATAGACCGAGATCTGGTCAAGTGCGGCATTATCATTCGCTGCGAACCAACGCGCCGCACCGCCCGGCTGACTGACAGCGGTGTGGGTGAAAGAGTTCTGAACCGTTACGGCAATTGGTAAGCCGTGCTGCTTACCGTCCGTTCTGGTATATCCATATAATTTGAAATCGCGCCCGAAAGGCTTCAGCTGAGGGCCAAAGGCGCCGACATGGCAAGCCGCGCAAGGCTGGCCGGTCTGTTCCGCAAAGCTGGGCACCGCCAAAGCGGGATGTGTAAACCCAGACAATAAAATAATGACGAGAATATTGCGGTAAATACGCATGTCGAGCCCCCACGGCCATTCCTGCTGCTCGCGAAACCGTCACGCGGGACTTTGCAAATGGTGGCCATTGGTTGTGAGACGCACCGGTGGTTGTAATATTCCATCGGATTCGCGCTAAAAGATAAATACCGGGATATTTGCAAGCGGCGTCACCCGGCATAAACTTCCTTTGGATTGGGGGAGCCTGAACGCCATGCCCATCTCGAATCACGCCGGCACCGTCCAATGAAGCGGTTGATCCTAACGCTGCTGCTGTTAGTACCGCGGCTGGCGAATGCTGGTTGTACGCCGGTCGCCATGGAACCGCCGCGGCTGTGGCTGGCGTCCACGCAAGATCCAGCCCTGAGCGTCACTTTTCTGGGGCATGCCAGCTTTCTGCTGGAAACTCCGGCGGGCGTCCGCGCCGTAACCGATTTCAGCGGGGTCTTCGCACCGTCCGAGCCACCGGACCTCGTGACGATGAATCACGCGCATACGACGCATTACACATTAAGCCCTGATCCCCGCATCCATTATGTGCTGCATGGCTGGCAGGAAGGGCGCGTGCCGCCGCACCATGACGTGCGGGTTGGCGATCTCCGCGTCACCAACCTCCCCACCAATATCCGCAACTGGGGTGGCGGGACTGAGGTCAACGGCAACTCCATCTTCATCTTCGAGAGCGCCGGCCTGTGTGTGGCGCATCTTGGCCATTTGCATCATCTGCTGGAGCCGGCGGACATGGACCTGCTGGGCCGTATCGATGTGTTGATGGTGGCGGTGGATGGGGGATATACGCTCAGCCAAACCGATGCCCGGGCGGTCATCGACCAAATCCATCCTCGCGTGGTGCTGCCGATGCACTACTTCTCCCCGGATCGCCTGGCCTCGTTCCTGGCGATGATGCGCGATGGGTTCGAGGTGCAGGTGCAAGAATCGCCCACCGTGGTACTCTCCCGCGCGACACTGCCCGAGCGGCCGACGGTAATCGCGCTGCCTGGGCCCCATTAGAACGAGGAAACCAAGATGACCGTCGCCCGCCAATTATCCGAATTCCTGACCGGGGTTTCGGTCAAAGATCTGCCGGATCAGGCCATGGACCATGCGGCGATGGTGGTCGCCAGCACCTTTGCCAGCGCCGCTTTCGGCACCACGATCGAATCCGCGCAAATCATTCGCGACCTGACGAAGGAACAGGGCGGGCGCCCGGATGCGACCATCTGGTTCGATGGCGGCGATAAGCTACCGGTCACGCAGGTGGCGCGGACGAATGCAATGCTGAGCGACGCCGCGGCATCGGACGACAGCGATCTGCGTAACATCGTCCATGCCGGCACCCCGCTGACGGCCACGTCCCTGGCACTAGCCGAACGGTTGGGCGCGAGCGGCGAAGACGTGCTCGACGCCATCGTGATTGGCTATGAGGCCGCGGGCCGCCTGAGCGAGCCCATCACCCCCGGTTTTCGCAACCGCGGCTTCCACGGCTGTCTGGGCGCGGCGATGGCCGCCGCCGTAGCCGCGGCTCGCATCATGAAGCTGAATGCCGAACAAATGGCGCAGTCCATCGCCATCACCGCGGTGTCAATCGGCGGCCTCGCGACGGCGGCCGATACCAGCGTGGCGCGTGAATACCATGCTGGCCTGGCGGCGATGCACGG
>CAIUPC010000700.1 GCA_903900905.1 uncultured Acetobacteraceae bacterium | reverse complement strand
TGGTATATTGTTGGGCAGGCGTAAGCGAGGAATACCCGTTTCCTTTTCTAGCGCTTTACCCTCTGCCTCCCACGCGGCTATTGATTGTTTTGCGCGCGCTGCTATCGGCAAAAATATCAACAGCGCGCCAACGAGAATGATTGGGGTTATTCTCATGACCGGCCTACTCCACTACCAACCTCGAAATCGTGCTACTGCCAACATTGTAGCTCGGCGCGATCTCGCTGAGCAACTCCCCCGCTCTCGCACCGCGAAAGCGCTTCCTGCCTCTGGTGCGCCGTGGTCGTGTCCGCCCAGAGTAACTCCCAATCGCCGCATGCTCCTCAATTTATGCAAAAACCGGGGACAATAGGCAAAGAGATATCTCTCAAATGGCGATTTTCCCAACCTCATCCAACGAAATCTCATCACTCCGCTCTTGAGCCAGCCGGGCAATCAGCGCCGCTGCTTGCGGCTCACCAAACAAAATCGCCACGACAGCGGAGGAGTCGACGACGATCAACCCGCGTCGCCGGAGGCAGAATCCCACTCCGTCCGGCTGATCGGCCGCGCATCATAGGAAGCCCTTAGTTGCCCGGACAATGCCGCCAACCTGGCTGGCAGGCTGGATGCCGCCTCGCGCCAGGCTCTCTCCCGCGCGAGACGCTCTCGCAAGGCAGCCGTGACCGCGTCCGCCATGGTCTCACCGGTCAGCCGCGCCAGGCTACGCGCGAGTACCCCGGCTTCCGCGGTTTTGATGCTGAGCGACACGGCTGCCTCCATTCATCCAAACTCAAAACTGAGAATAGGGTGGAAGGCAGCCGAATGCCACGCCGAATACTCTCTCGGACTTAAATCAACAGCTCAATCAAAAACGGCCCCTTCCGCCCCAGCGAATGCTTCAGCAAATCGGCGAAGCCTTCGCAGGTATCCGTCCGCGCCGCTTCCACGCCCATGGCATTCGCCATGCCCGGCCAGTTGATGTCGGGATTGCCGATATCCATCATATCCAGCGCCACACGGCCGGGATTGGCACCGACATTGGCCAGCTCGCCCAGCAGGATCTGGTATTTCCGGTTGGAGAAAATGACCGTCGTGACGTCCAGCTTCTCCCGCGCCTGGGTCCACAGGGCCTGCACCGTGTACATCGCGGAGCCATCGGCCTGCAGGTTGATCACCCGCCGACCGGGGGCGCCGATGGCGGCACCGGTTGCCATGGGCATGCCGCCGCCGATAGCGCCGCCGGTCACGTTCAGCCAGTCATGCGGCGGGGCGGCTTTGGTGTTGGCGAAGAAGCCGCGGCCGAAGGTCACGGACTCGTCGGCGATCACAGCGTGTTCCGGCATCAGCGCACCGACGGTGGCGGCCACCGCCTCCGGCGTCAAAGCGCCACGACCGACCTCCGGACGAACCCCGTTGTCCGGCGAACCGACCTTCGGCGCATGCAGCGCATCGGCCAGGCGCGCCAGCGCTTCGACGATGTCCTGCTCGGCCCGGGCCAGAACATGGATTTCCGAATCCTCCGGCACCGAGGTCTGCACCTTGTTCGGATAAGCGAAGAACGTCACCGGCTTGCGCGCGCCGGCGAGGATCATGTGCTTAGTGCCTTCCAGCGCCTTGACGGCCTGGTCGACGACATAGGGCACGCGCTCCATCGACAGGCGGCCCTGGCCGCGTGCGATCTTGGCGTTGGAGCCCTGCGCCATCACCCGG
>CAIUPC010000699.1 GCA_903900905.1 uncultured Acetobacteraceae bacterium | reverse complement strand
GGGAGTGGCTGCGCTGCGCCCGCCCGGACGACGACCAGTTCAACGACATCCACGAAGCGCTGATCGCGGCCTGGCCGGCTTTGCGGCTGCCCGCCCGCGTGCATTTCGCGTGCATGCGGGAAACGGCGGAGGATTTCGGGAACACCGAGTACCTCCGCGATACCGCCATCCAGGCCGGTCTCGACACGGGTTTTCTGTTCATCGAGGATATCGGCTGGGATGGAAACCGGTTCGTCGATCTCGATGGCCAGGCGATCGCGGCGCTGTTCAAACTCTACCCCTGGGAGTTCCTGCTGCGGGACGATTTCGGCGCCCATATCGCCGCCGCCCCCACCCGCTGGATTGAGCCCGCCTGGCGGCTGCTGCTGGCCAGCAAGGGCATCCTGGCTTTGTTGTGGGAGCTGTTTCCCGGCCACCCCAATCTGCTGCCGGCCTTCCGCGAACCCGGCCGCGCGGGCGGGCGCGAAATCGCCAAGCCGCTGTTTGGGCGGGAGGGGGCGAATATCACCGCCCCTGGCCTGCGGACCGATGGTCCTTATGGTGCCGAGGGGTTGGTTTATCAGCAGTGGCACCCCCTCCCCTGCGTCGATGGCAACTATCCCGTGATTGGCGGCTGGATTATCGGCGGGCGCCCGCATGGGATCGGGATCCGTGAGGACTCCACCCCTGTCACCCGCGATACCAGCCGCTTCGTGCCGCATTTCTTCCGGAGCCCGCCATGACCAACCCCGACAACCTGCTGGCGTTTCTGCTGTATTTTGGCACCGCGGTTGCCCTGCTGGCGGCGTTCCTGGCCGCCTTTACCCTCATCACGCCGATCCATGAGTGGCGATTGATCCGGGCGGGGAATACGGCGGTTGCCCTGGCGCTGGGAGGCGCGATGCTGGGCTTCGCGCTGCCCTTGGCGGCGGCGGTGATCCATAGCGCCAGCCTGCCCGACATGATCGTCACCGCCGCCGTGGCCCTGGTGGTGCAGCTGCTCTGCTTCGCGGCGATGCGGCTGTTGCGGCGTGACGCCAGCGTGGCTCTGGCGCGGGGGGAGATGGCGGAGGCGGTTTTTCTGGCCTTTTGTTCGGTGGTACTGGGGATACTGAACGCGGCCTGCGTGGGGTAGCTCAGGGCTGCGTGGGCTTCTTCACGCGATACATGGCGATCCAGCGGCCGCGGTACACCTCCTCCAGGCCGGTATCGCCGTCTTTGAGTCCGGGGATGAAATCGGGGTAGAGCACGCTGACGTAATCGAACCGGTGCGGCCAGTCCCGGCTCGGCTGCCAGATCGGTGTATCGAAAAAGGCCGGGTTGGCTTTGGGATCGCTCCTGGTCTCCTGCGCCTGTGACCAGGGCGTCGGCACGCCACCGTCGTCATAAGCGAGCGCGCGATAGGGCGCGCGCACCTGTAGGATGTGTTTGACCGGGTGGGCGAAGTTGTTCGGGACAAACACACGCTGTTCCGCGGCGGCGAGCATTTGGTATTGGTGCAAAACCAGCAGGTTGCGAAAATAGAAATGCCGGGCCGGCGCTTCCCGCGCGAGTGTGCCGGGCAGGGCATCGGGTTTAAATGACACCACCTTGCTGCCCGGGGGCACGGCGGCATAGGCCGCGCGCATCTCCGCGGTATCCGCCTCATAGGCGCGGAAATCGGCCGCGGTCGTTGCGGTCTGCGCCACTAAAAGCAATCCGCCCGCGGCCAGGGCGGGCATTCGAAAACGCCCCAGCGGCGCGATATCGAAAGCCAGCAGCGTCAGCAGCAGCACTGGCCCCGGAAAACGCAGATGCGGCAATGGGTTTTGGAACAGGACCGGGATGCCGGCCGTGGCGATGAAAACCGCCAAAAACAGCGCCGCCGCGATCAGAGGGGGCCATGACAGGGTCACGCGACGGCGTAGGACGGCACATGCGATGACGCCGCCGGCAAAGCCGATCGTCGCGAAATTAAGCCAGATGATGCGGCCGACGCTGGCCATCTGAACAAAGTCCTGCACGCGCTGGCGGATGCCCACAGAATCGGCGCTGACGCCGGCGCCGGTGGTGGCGGCCGTCACGGCATGCGATGGATTGTCCGGCGACGCGAACGCCATCAACAGGAAGGGGGGCGACAAGGCCAGCAAGACCCCGAGCGCCCGAATGGCCACACGGCGAGCCGATCGGTTTTTATCCGCAATGACCTGCCCAAGCTCCTGCAGGCCCAGCAACAGGATGAAGAACGCCGGGGCCGTCATATGGACCAGATAGAGCCCGCTGGCGAACAGCGCCAACACCGGCAAGCGGACCGAGGCCGATCGGTCCCGAAGCTGCCAGGACAGGCCAGCGCAACCCAGCGCGAGGCCAAACCCAAGGGTGAAATTCATAAAACCGGCAAGAAGGTATTGATTGAAAGCAAACAAACTGACGATCAGCGGCCACAGGGAGACCCGTCCCGACATCGCCCGATGGTAACATAATGCGCCCCAAAGCCCGGCCAGCAGGGTCAGTGCGATGAAGAATTTACCCGCGGCATGAATCCCGACCACAAAACTCAAGGGCCAGACAACAAGGTCGAAGGCCAGGTTGGGTACCAATTTGAGCGATGGCTCGTAGAATCCGGACAGGATCGGATCCGCCGGGATCGCCCGCAGGATCGCGATCCGGGCGAGATGGTTGGCATAATCACCAATTGGCGGCACGTCGGTGAATGCCAGCGGCAAGAGGATCAGGATGCTGGCGGCAAGCGTCAGCCACCGCAACGCGCCCCGACGCGAATCTGGACCCGAAAAACCGAACCGCGGCATCATAGTGATCCAATCCGATGGCAGCGGGGAGGTGTCGACGAAACCCCACCTCTGGCAAAATATCACGCCGCTTCTACGTATAAGCCGGGCAGCGGGCAACCTGAGC
>CAIUPC010000698.1 GCA_903900905.1 uncultured Acetobacteraceae bacterium | reverse complement strand
GTGATCGAGCAGTTGCGGGCGTTTTTGGGGTAATACCGGGCATCTTTAAGATTGACCCATCGGTGCCAGTAGAATCGTCATGGTCTGGGAGGCGGGCCACCCACGACTTCGCTGTTTCAGACCGGCCCGTGTTGACATTGACTCACCGGCAGCGCCCCAACGCCGTCATGCCGACGGAGGTCGGCATGACGGGGAACAGTGGCCGGGACGTCATTCGTTTGACGGGTGGATTTTAATCTGCACAGTCGTTGGTGGCGGGCCGGAGCCTGTCCTCGGACGGGCGAAGCCCGACCTGTGAGCCCGCCATGACAGTGGGGGCCCGAGCAATGGATCAATGTCAGCGGCGGTTGAATGAACAGGACGCCGCTTCAAGGTCGCTAATGTCCCAACGTGACATTGGCGGCCGTCAGCGCCGCCCCATACGGTTCCGGCGGATCGGCAAGCGGGCCATTGTTCCGATAAACGACCAATACCCGCTCCCCAACCGGTCCGGTGACCGGCAGCCGCGCAACCTCGGTGAACCGCCCGCTCTCCAGAACCGCCTGAAAGGCCTTCATGACCGGCGCCTCCGTCCACTGATCGGGGACCGCGACGACGTAGCTGATACCGATCCGGTTGAGTTTACCTGCGACCTGCTCCTCCTCCATCTGCCTGGGGTTCAGGCCGAGCTCCGGCTGGATCGTGATGTCGAGAAACAGCTTGTCCGCTCGCACCACCGCGAGATCGCGGCGATCAGCCAACGCCCTGACATTGAACACGAAGAAGCCATCGTGATTGCCAGAAAAGACGATCCGGCCGTCCCGTGGGGCCAGCTTGCCGACCAGTGCCGCGGCTTCATGATAGCCGGTTGCGCCCTGCACCGGCATCCACCAGACCATCACCGCGAACCCCAGCGCCGCGGCCCCCGGCCCGGCCAGCCGCCAAGCCGGACGGGGCAGCAGCTGATCCAGGGCCGCCGCCGTGAGCACGACCAGCGGGACCATCAGCAGCATCCCGTGGCGCGTCTCTTTCAGATCGATCAGCGTCAGCGCGACATAGGACGCCACGAACCACCCGAGCAGGAGGCAGGTCTCCCCCCGCTTCAGGCTCCATTGCCGCCGGAGCGCCGCCAATACCGGTGTTGCGAGGGCCAGCAGCATTGTGGGCCAGCCCAGCATCTCCGGCAGCCGCATCGCATACCAGGTTAACCCCGCCAGTTGCAGACGGCCCGGCGTCCCAATATCCGGTCGGCTTACGACGGAGGTGACGTTGAACGCGCCGAACCGAAGCTGCATCAGGACCAGGGGCACCAGTGCGAGGCCAGCCCCCAGGGTGATCAGCCAGACATGCGGCCGTGTCAGCAACCGCCGCGGCCCAAGCCAGACCAGAAGGCCGGCGGCCAGACCGATCGCGATGAACAAAGCGCTCTGCTTGGTATAGGCGGCCAGGACCAGTAACATCAGACCCGCTACCAGCGTCCACGGCGCCGATCGGCCCTCCCGCAGGTGGTCGCCATACCGCAGCAGGAAAACCGCGCCCCAGGTGACCAAGGCCAGCATGGGGATCTCCAGCATGACCTGCTGTCCCCATTGGATGGTCTCAGGCGCGGCCAGCATCAGCAGCGCGGCGGCGAGCGCGGCCGCCGGTGAGGCGATACGGCCCGCCAAGGCCCGAATGCCGGTTGCAAGGGCAAATGCGAAGGCGCCCAGGCAAACCATCGCGCTCAGATGCGAAACGCCAAACACCGCGTAAAACAGCGCCAGGACCACATACAAAAATGGCGGGTAGAACAAAATCGTCAAAGCCGGATAGCGCAGATAATAGGCCGTGGCCCAGCCGACCGGATCGTGAACGGGTCTTTCCTTCAACAAATCCAATATGAACGCGCCGTTCAAGGCGTTGCGCGGCGATTCGCTCCAGAGGAATTCACCATGCAACGGCGCGTTCGCGATCAGCACGGCGCAAGCCACGGCGAGAACGATCAGGCCAAGACCAGGTTTCATGCCATTCCTCGAAATCGCAAAAATCAACTCGTACGGCCCCGGTACATGAAACAAGCACTGGAAGCGAGATGCGGCGCGGCGGCGTGCAGGCGAATCGCATATCGCGGATTGCCGCTAAATCCCCTCATCCTCGGGTCAAGGCCATGGCTGTCCGGTTTAACCTTGAGATTGGGACTGCCATTTTTGCCG
>CAIUPC010000697.1 GCA_903900905.1 uncultured Acetobacteraceae bacterium | reverse complement strand
GATGGGGTGAGACTGCCTATCACGAGCAGCGGCGGAGGCAAAAGCACCGCCTGCTTCGTCCCAGGAGGTTCCCACCTGGATTGGGGTCGGCCGCGATCGACAGACGTCATGCCGACGCAGGTCGGAATCCACGCCTTTACGGTGTTCAACCGAAGAAAGGCGTGGATGCTGACCTACGTCAGCATGACGATGTGACAGAGGCCGGTGCGTCAATCTTTAGGCCGACCGGTATTACTTCGTCGCGCCGGCCTTTTCCGCACCGCGCGTCACCGCGCTACCCGCTTTACTCAGGTCCTGGCCGGCGCCGGCGATGGTGTTGCACGCGGTCAGGGTGCTGGCGGTCAGCAGCAGCACGAACAGAGTCAGGATCGTTTTGGTCATCGTAAGGCCTCGACAAGGGTAGCGATCGTAAATGCTAACCCCGGCCGGGGCCGCGCCGTCAAGAGTCCGCGAACAGCGCCACCGGCGCGCCCTCGGCCGGCGCCGGGCAGCGGAACAAGCCGCCGAGGGACGGATGTGCCGCCAGAACCTCGGCCGATTTCCCCTCCCGCAGCGAGGTCACATACATATAGCCCTCCGCGAAACACGGCATCGTCGGGCCTGGCACCGGAAACGCCAGCTTTTGCAGCAACACGCCGTCCGGGGAGAAGCAATTGACGCACCCGGCCGAGGGCCCGGCAGACCAGTAATTGCCCGCCGTATCCATCGCCGCGCCGTCGGGGCGGCCTTCTTCGTTGCTCAGTTTCACGATCACGCGATGGTTTGACTGCGCCCCGGTGGCGGGGTCGAAATCCCAGGCCTCCACGACCGCCGACGTCGAGTCCGAGTGATACATAATCCGCCCATCCGGCGACCAGGCCAGGCCGTTGGATACCGCGTAGCCCTGCGACCGCTTCTCGATCCGGCCATCCGCGGTGACCCGGTACAGCGCACCCAGCGGCTGGCGCGGCGAGTTCTCGTCCATGCTGCCGACCCAGAAGGCGCCATCGGGGCCAACTTTGCCGTCGTTGAGGCGATTGGTGGCGGGTTCGTCCACCGCTGGGGTCAGATCGGTCAGCGCGCCCGAGACGGTATCGAACAGCACCACCCGATGCCGCAGCGCCACCACCAGGCGGCCCGACTCGCACAGGCCGAAGCTGCCCACGACTTCCGGAAAATCCCAGCTCTGCCGCGCATCAGTATCGACCGAGAGCGCGTTGATGCGCTTGCCGTTGATGTCGCAGAACAGCAGCCGGCGGTTGGCCGCGTCCCAGACGGGGGACTCCGCCACGCCGCAACGGGAATCCCAGACCAATTCGAACGTGCTCATAGAGTATTCCTCCCCCGAGGATGAATCCGGCGCCTACGGGATTGCCTTTCCGCCCCGCGGTCAAGCACCCTGCGCGTCTCGTATGAGGGATGCAGCAGATGATCAACGCAGCGATCGCGGGCCTTGGCTGGTGGGGGCAAAATCTCGTGAACGCGGTGCGCGCCAGCGACTCCATCCGCATCACCACCGCCCATACCCGCCACGAGGCCACCGCCGCCGCCTTCTGCCAGGACGCCGGCCTCCGCTGGGTCGGGGATTTCGACGCCATCCTGGCGGATCAGAGCATCGACGCCGTGGTGCTCGCGACTCCCCATAGCCTGCACGCCGATCAGGTGCGGCGGGCTGCGGCGGCGGGGAAGGCGGTGTTCGTGGAGAAGCCCTTCGCCCTGACCCTGGCCGACGCACACGCCATGCTGGACGCCGCCGCCCGCGCCGGCATCGTCCTGGCGGTCGGCTTCAACCGGCGCTTCCACCCCTCGATGGCGCGGATGCGGGACGCGGTGAAGTCCGGCCAGCTCGGCACCATCATCACCATCAACGCGGAGCAGACCGCGCTGCACGGCCTCGCGCTGACAGAAGACGCCTGGCGCGCCCAGCCCGAGGAAGCACCCGGCGGCGCCATGACCGCTATCGGCGTGCATCTGGTGGACGGGATGATCGACCTGCTGGGCCGGGTCGCCGAGGTCCAGGCCGTCGTCACCCGCCGCGCCGCGATGGTCGAGGACACCACCCTGCTGACGCTGCGCTTCGAAAGCGGCGCCCTGGGCCAGGTGTTCTGTTCGACCGCCGCCACGCCGCACTACCGCTTCGCCACTTATGGCACGGAAGGGTTCGCGGAAATCCTGGGCCACCCAATGGCGACCTACCGCCTGGTGCCCGCCACCAGCGACCACCGCCGCCCGGCGGAGCCAAAGGTGACGGAAACCCCCGGCTTCAACATGCTGACGGCGGAGCTGGAAGCCTTCGCCGCCGCCATCGGCTCCAACCACCCCTTCCCCACCCCGCTTTCGGACATTCTGCACGGGGTGGAGGTGTTTGAAGCCGTGCTCCGCTCCGCCGCGTCAGGCCGATGGGAGCGGGTTGGTTAGACCTCCGCGTATTTCGCGATCGTGTCCTTCCAGGACAGCACGCCATCGACGCCGGTGATCGCCTGCTTCAGCCCCGCGACTCCGGTCACCGGCACCAGCACGCGGCCAATCCCGGCGGCGGCCATGGCGGGGAGCTGTGCCGGATCGTCGGGCATGCTGGCGGTGATCTCGATGCTGGCGGGATCACGGCCGGCAGCCTCAGCCGACTGGCGCACCAGGGCCAGCAACTCCGGGGAGGCGCCGCGCGCCGGGAAGAACCCATCCGCGACCCGTCCCGCCCGCATCGCCGCCGCCTTCGAATGCCCCCCAATGATGATCGGCACCGTGCCATTGGCGGGCTTGGGCCGCATATAGGCGTCCTTGAAGTTCACGAACCGTCCCTCAAAGCTGGGGCGATCCATGGTCCAGAGGGCGCGCAAGGCATGGATATACTCTTCCGTCCGCGCACCGCGTTCGGCGAAGGGCACGCCGAGGGCCTCAAACTCCTCCTTCAACCAGCCGACTCCGACGCCGAGCAGCACGCGGCCGCGGGACATCGAATCGAGCGTGGCGACCTGTTTCGCGCAGATCACGGGATTGTGTTGCGGGAGAATCAGGATGCCGGTGGCGAGCTTGATACGGCTGGTATGGGCGGCGACCCATGTCATCCAGATTTGCGGGTCCGGCAGGACGAAATCCCCCTCCCCGCCCGGTAAGCGGCCGTCGGAGGTGTAGGGGTACGCGGATTGGTAGCCGTGGGGGATGACGGTGTGTTCCACTGTCCAGGCCGACTCGAAGCCGGTGGCCTCCGCGGCCTGAACCAGTTCGACGGCGCGGCCGGGGTCGGTGTAGCGGCCGGTGTTGCAGTAGCGTATTCCGAATTTCATGGAGGCGTTTCCTTGTTGGTCTTCAAAGGGGGCATGGAAACCGGCCTTTGATCGGCCTATCTACCGCAAAGCGTAGCGCGCTTTCGGCCCGCCGCAATCAGGCGGACACCATCAGCGGCGTGTGGAACCGGAGTAACAGCGCAGTGAACCTGGGTTTTGTGGATGAATGCCGCCAGCCTGGCATGGCTATCACATCGGGCGCACTGGACCCGAAACCCGTCATCCCCGGGCTGAACCCGAGGACCGCCCCCCGTCGATCCCTCGGCGCCAGAACTGGCTTGCCTGGGCGAGTCGGATGGCTGTTCCTGGGGCTGATGGCCTGCATTCCCGCGATCGGGGCGCGGGGGCAACCGGTCGTGACACCGAAGTATGACACCACAACTCCGTCCTACGACCTCAGTGGCGTGAAAGAAAAGGCCGTCGACACCGTTCTGGCGGAGGTTGACGGCCGCGCCGTCACCCTCGGCGATGTCGGTGATTATATAAGGCAGCTGCCAGGCAACGCCGCGCTACGCTCCTTCGATGAGCTGTTGCCCAGCGTCCTCGACAAGCTGGTCCTGCAGCAGGCTTTGGTCTTGCGGGCGCAGCGTCAGGGGCTGGACGCCGACCCGGAGGTGAAACGGCGGGTGAAGGCGGCGGCGGACGCGGCCCTGGCGCAGGAGCAGGTGCGGCGGGAGGCGAGCGCGAAGATTACCGAGACCATGCTGCTCGACGCCTACAAACGGGCGACAACGGGCCGGCCTGGGCCTGAAGCCGTGCGCGCCCGGATCATCAGGACCGAAAATGAGCCGGAAGCGGCGGGGCTTCTGAAGGAAATCAAGGACGGCGCCGATTTTGCCGAGGTTGCCCGCCGCGCGAGTCGGGACCCGACGGCTGGCAGCGGCGGCGATCTTGGCTTCGTGCAACGCAACCAATTGAACACCGAGATCGGCTCGGTCGCCTTCGCCCTGGGGATTGGCGAAGTCGCGTCCTATCCCGTCCGCAGCGCCGGCGGGTGGTTCATCGTCAAGACCGAGGCCCGGCGCCGGGACCCGGCCCCACCCTATCCGATGATGCGGGAGGACCTGCTGAAAGCCCTGGTGGCACAAGGCACGGGACAGGTGCTGAAAGACGCGATGGAGAACGTCACCCTGCGCGTCAACACGATCATGGGCGTGCAAAACGACACGCTGCCGGAGTGACGGTGTTGAATGGGCGCCGGGCATGAGGGCCGCCTCGGCCCTATGGTCATCCGCGGGCCATGCCCAAGGCAGACGATTGAATGTCAAATTGCGAATGACAGATGGAAATTGAGTCTGTCACACAATTGAGAACGAGGCTTTCGTTTACAGGCCCGACTGGATGTCGTATAGGGTTCTGGTTGGTAAGTTTGTTTGGCTGTTTCAGGAGGCTTGTATGGCACGATTTAAGGCATGGGCCGGAGGCGTCGCGCTTGCGTTCGCTACCCTGTGCGCTGCTGTACCTGCTTCCGCGCAAACCTCGGCGTCGCTTTGGAGTACAGGTGGTGTCGGTGGGTCGCTCACCTTCAACGGTCTGACGTTTACGGTAACCGGATGCACACTCCAGCTGAATGGCAGTGCCACCACCTGCGCTATTGCGGCGGGCACGGGCGGGGCGCTGGCGAATGCGGAACTGGTCGCGACCGCGGTGGCGGGCGGCGTTAAGCTGACGTTTGATCAAAGCGGCGGCTCGCCGTTGTTTTCGACCGCCGCCAATGTCGATAACGGGCTGATCGATATGACGCTCAACCTGTCGGTCACCCGGGCGCCGCGCGGGGTCCGGGTTACGAAGGTCGCTTTGGGTGAAACATCGTGTATCCACCTGGGCAGTGCGAATTGCACCGATGCAACCCCGAGCCACTAT
>CAIUPC010000696.1 GCA_903900905.1 uncultured Acetobacteraceae bacterium | reverse complement strand
GGTCATGGGGGGCGGATCATAGACCTCTGTGGCTCGGGATGTCAGCCCAGGGGACGACTGCGTTGGCGGATTGCCAGGACGGCGGCTTGCGTCGCCGCGATCCGAGGGCGTCACGGGCCCCGATTGCGGAAAGAAGCGTCACCAGGCGCTTTTTTTGAAGCCCGGGACTTCACAGTCGCGCCATGCCCGATTAGATTGATTTTACCAAAAAAAAAGGGCGTATGGTAATGAAGGTTAACACTCTCTCGGGGACCGCGGACGATAAGGTCTTCCGTCTTGGTGCGGCGGCCGTGGTGGCTGGTCTGGGCATGGTCTGGGGTGGCGGCGCAAGCGCCGCGATCATCACCCAGTATTACAATGTGGACCTGACCCCCTTGGGTACAGGCCCGAACCCGGTTTTCATTGACATAATGATCGGCGTTGGCTCGCCGTCTGGCGCACCCCAATTTGCGGTTTACGGCACCGCTTCTGGTATTGGCGACATTGGCGCCGGCGCGATCTTGGGAAATGGCGTACAGCCCGCGATGAAGACCACCGATCTGAACATCGGTGACGTCGTCGATGCAGGCGGTGCATTTTTTACAAGTGCAGATAACGGTGGAATTGGGGGGCTATGGTGGTCCAAGGCGCTCAAGAACCAGTTCGGCGTTGGCACCGGCACCGGCTATGTCGGCCTGCGTTTTCAGATCGACGGTGGGGTCAATTTGTATGGCTTCGCAACGATCAATGGGACGACGTTCTCAACCATCACTTATGATGACACTGGCGCAGGTGTTACCGTTCCGTCGCCGGAACCCGCGACTCTTTCGCTTTTGGCCCTCGGCGCGATGGGCGTCGCTGGCCTGCGCCGGCGTGCTCGCGCGGCGTAATTCTCGCTTGCACCGGGGTGGATCAGCGATCCACCCCGACCGCGCGCCGTAACACCAAATCGACGGCAACCCGTTCCGCGCCGGATCGCCGCGCCAGATTGACCGTGTCGATCACGCGATCGTCGCAGAAGAACCTGAACGCTTTCGTCCCATGCGCCACACTGTTGCGCGTGCCCTCATGTGTCAGCAGCAAATTCGCCCAGCCACGGCGCAGGTTCGGGATGACGACATTGGCATCGACCTCCAGAATCCCGTCAGCCGCGATATTCGCGAGCTGCGCGCCAACGACAACCCCATCCAGCAGCAGCACGACCGAGCGGTCCGGGTCCGGCGGCGTGCCCGCCACACCATGCAAGCGGGCCAGCAAAGCCGCGGGGTTGCCGTGAAACTCCCGGCTGACCAGATTGGCGACCTCGGCCGGCGGGGCCTCAGGCAGTTTGACCACGCGGGCGCCGGGGGGAATCCAGCCGGCACGGTCCAGCTTTTCCCGATAGGATGCGAGCATGGCCTCCATTTCGCTGGCCTCGCCGAGAAAATGCAGGACGCGATGATGCACCGTGAAGCCAGTGGCCAGGCAGAAGGCCGCCGCGGCGCTGTCTTCGCGCAGGACGGACCAGGGTTGCAGCGACACAGCCTCCCCCCGCACAAGGGCAGCGATCGCGTCCAGCAGCGCCCGGCCGAGGCCCTGGCGCCGCGCATCCGGCACGACATGTACGGACACCGGAAAAGCCGCGGGATCGCCAACAGCCTGCCACGCCACGGAAGCGGCCCCCACCAGCGCGCCGCTGGCGTCGAAAGCCACCATCATTTCCGGGGCATGTTCGGCCGAAAAGACGTCCGGCATCAGCATGCGGCAAGCCCGCAGGTCTGATACAAGCGCGTCCCGGATGGAGAAGTCAGTTGTCTGAACAGTCATTATCGGGTTCCGAAAACAATGCGCGCACCACGCGGCGGGAGCGCGTGGTGCTGGTCGGCTTAACCTCTTGCGATCAGTCGATTTTAGACCGTTTGGTTCAAGCCGGCCAGATGCCGCATTTCG
>CAIUPC010000695.1 GCA_903900905.1 uncultured Acetobacteraceae bacterium | reverse complement strand
TTCGTCGATACGGCGGACGTCTATTCCCGCTGGCACCCGGGCAATTCCGGCGGCGAGTCGGAGGTCATTATCGGCAACTGGCTCAAAGCCCGCGGCGGCCGCGACAAGGTGATCCTGGCGACCAAGCTCGGCATCGAAATGGCGCCGGGCAAGAAGGGCCTGTCGAAGAAATACATGGTGCAGGCGGTGGAAGACTCGCTGCGCCGGCTGCAGACCGATTACATCGATCTGTACCAGTCGCACCGCGACGATCCGGAAACCCCGATCGAAGAGACGCTGTCGGCGTATCAGGACCTGATCAAAGCCGGCAAAGTCCGCGAGATCGGGGCATCGAATTTCACCGCCGAACGCCTGGCGGAATCGCTGAAGATCAGCACCGAAAAGGGCCTGCCGCGCTATCAGAGCCTGCAGCCGCAATACAGCCTGGTCGAGCGCGCCGAATTCGAAGGCCCGCTGGAAGACCTCTGCCTCGCCGAGAAGATCGGCACCATCGGCTATTACTCGCTGGCCAGCGGCTTCCTGACCGGCAAGTACCGTTCGCGCGCGGACATGGAAGGCCGCGCCCGTGGCGCCCGGGTTGAGAAATACCTGAACGACTACGGGTTCGGCGTGATCGCGGCGCTGGACGACGTGGCGAAGCGCTACAATGCCAAGCCGGTGCAGATCGCTCTGGCCTGGCTGATCGCCCGCCCGTCGGTGACAGCGCCGATCGCGAGCGCGACGAATTTGGATCAGTTGGCGGAGATGCTGAAGGCGGCGGAGATCACGCTGGACGCTGCGGCGATTGAGCAGATTGACGTGGCCTCCAAGCCGCGCTGATCGTTACGCTCGATCCCTGGTGACTAATCGTGCTTGCCGACATAGCGGGTCGGCAAGCACGTCCTGGGGTGTCTTGAAAGAGGCGGCTTTATGCAACCGATCCTGGTACTATCCGGCGTCCCCGAGCCCGAGGCCAGAACGATTATTGGCGACGGGCTGAACGCCTACAACGATGCGATCGTTGGCTACGGCGATCGGACGCCGCTGACGATCAAGGTCGTTGATCCGGAAACCGGGGCGGTCATGGGCGGCATCAGTGGCGGCACGTCGCTCGGCTTGTTGTTTGTCGATCTGGTATTCGTGCCCGACCGCCTGCGGGGTTTGGATATCGGCACGCGCATGATGGGGATGGCCGAAGAAGAAGCCCGCCGCCGTGGCTGCCGGGCCGGCGTGCTATACACAATCAGCTTTCAGGCCCCCGAGTTTTATCGAAAGCTGGGCTGGCGCGTGTTTGGGGAGATCCCCTGCGATCCGCCGGGTACCAGCCGCGTTTTTCTGACAAAGACCTTCGACGACTGACGTGACGCTGCCCCGCGGAATGCCATGGCCGGGGAGCGTTATCCCCGCCAGGCTATCGCGGCTGGTCCTGCAGCCAGCCCTCCGCCGCCCGGTCCGCCCCGGACAGCAATCCGCCCCAATCCGGGTGAGACAGCCAATTCACCACATCCGCGATCGGTTCCGCCCGTCCGTGGTCCCGTAGCAACAAGTGAAACCCTTTGGGGTAGAACGCCCGGATTGGTCCCTCCGGCAGCGCCCGCCAGGTTGCCACGGTGGCCTTGGCGGGCACCAATTGATCCCGCCCGCCATACAGAAACAACGCCGGCGCCCGAAATGCCGGCGCGGCCGCCAGGGCCGCGTCCATCAAATCCACCAGCCCGCGCACGGCATCGACCCGGGTCCCGTGGATGGTCAGGGGATCGGTGGACAGGCGCACCAGCGCCTCCCGATTGTCGGAGGCCAGCACCCGCACCACGCCGCTGCCGGTCAGCCGCCAGCCAGGCACGGTGTTCGAGGCGGTCCAGAGCATGGCCCGCAGGAAGGGGTTCATCTTCGCCCGGCCCCAGACCGCCGGCGCGATGAGGACATAGCCATCCGCCGGCGGCGGTTCGGTCGATGTGGCGGCGCACATCAGCACCGCGGCGCCCATGCTCTCCCCCATCAGGATCAGCTTTGCCCCGGGGTAGCGGGCGCGCAGCAGCCGGGCCATGGCGCGTGCGTCGTTCACCATGCCCGCGGTCCCGGCCCAGAGGCCGCGCGAGGCGGTTGCGCCAAAGCCGCGCTGATCGGGGGCGAAGACCGCGAATCCCGCCTTGGCGAAGTCGGGGGCGGGATATTCCCAGGCGTCGCGGCTGTCGTTCATGCCGTGCAGCGCCAGGATGATGGCGGCCGGTTCGCCCTTCGGCAGCCAGGACCGGTAGGGCAGGTGGACCCCATCCGGCATGATGAACGCGTCCTCGGTCACGGTTTCAGTCATGATGGTTGGTCCTGGCGGGGCCAGTTGCGTGGTGCAGCCCGCCAGCAGCATCGCCAGCAGGAGCCCTAAGCGCGCGAACATATCAGTCTGGGCACCATGGTTGAATGCATCCCTGTACACGCTATGCTCACGCCGCTTTCCGCACCAGCAGAGGATCCCCATGCCCGACGGCGCCGCCAACCCTACCGAGGTCATCCACGTGGACGACCGCACCGTCGCCTGCGATGGCGGCAGCATCGCGCTGGGCCATCCCCGCGTCTATTTGCATATCGAGGGGCAGGAGGTCGTGTGCCCCTATTGCTCGCGCCTCTATGTGCTGAACGCAGGAGCGGGCCACGGCTCCGGACACTAACCTCATGGTCGCCGCGGCGGTCAATGCGCCGCGTCTGGTCCTGATCGACGGGTCGGGGTTCATCTTCCGCGCCTATCACGCTTTGCCGCCGATGACCCGCCCGGACGGCACGCCCGTCAATGCGGTGTTCGGCTTCACCAACATGCTCGCGCAGTTGTTGAAGGATCATACCGGCACGCATATCGCGGTCATCTTCGACGCCGGGCGCTACACCTTTCGCAACCGGCTGTATGAAGCGTACAAAGCGCATCGCCCGCCGGCGCCGGAGGATCTGATCCCGCAATTCGCGCTGGTGCGTGAGGCGACGGAGGCCTTTGGCGTGCCGGCGATCGAGCTGCCGGACTGGGAGGCCGACGACCTCATCGCCGCCTACGCCACCGCGGTCACCGGTATCGGCGGCACCGCCACCATAGTGTCCTCGGACAAGGACCTGATGCAGCTCATCCGGCCTGGCGTCGCGATGCTGGACCCGATGAAGAAGAAGCCCATCGGCCTCGCTGAGGTGATGGAGAAATTCGGCGTCGCCCCGGAGAAGATGATCGAGGTGCAGGCGCTGATTGGCGACTCCACCGACAACGTCCCCGGCGTTCCCGGCATCGGCCCCAAGGGCGCCGCCGCTCTGGTCAACGAATTCGGCACGCTGGAGGCGGTGCTGGCCGCCGCGCCAACGATGAAGCCGTCCAAGCGGCGCGACTCGCTGATCGAGCATGCCGAAAAGGCCCGCATTTCCTACGAACTGGTCCGCCTGCGCGACGACGCGCCGCTGCCGCTGCCGATTGAGGCGCTGGTGGTGAAGGAGGCCGATAAGACCGCGCTTGTCGGCTGGCTGCAGGCACAGGGCTTCCGCAGCACGATCGCGCGGCTGGGGCTGGAGATTCCGGCCTCCGCCCCGGCACCGGCGGCGATGGAAGCGCCGCCTCAGGGGGATCTGGGGCTGGGTGGCGCGGCACAGGCTGCGTCCGGCTTCGGACCTTATGAGACCGTGACCACCGAAGAGGCCTTGCGCGACTGGGCGGCGGAAGCCGCGGCGGCGGGCCGGTTCGCGCTGGATACCGAAACCGATGGGCTCGATGCCACCCGCGCGCATCTGATTGGGCTGTCGATGGCCACGGCAGACGGCCGGGCCTGCTACGTGCCGCTGGGGCATGAGGTGCTGGGCGAACAACTCCGCCCCGCCGTCGCGATCGAGGTTCTGGGACCTCTGTTCGCCGATAGGTCCGTTCTGAAGATCCTGCAGAACGCCAAGTTCGACATGATGGTGCTGACCCGCGCTGGTTTCCCCGTGCCGTGGCCGATTGATGACACGATGCTGATGTCCTATGCGCAGGAGGCCGGGTTGCATGGCCATGGCATGGACGAGCTGTCCGGCCTGCATCTGGGGCACACGCCGATAAGCTATGATTCGGTGACGGGGACGGGGCGGAGCCGCATTCCGTTTGCTCAGGTCGCCTTTGATCGGGCGACGGCGTACGCGGCGGAGGACGCCGACGTCACGCTGCGGCTATGGAACATTCTGCGGCCGACACTGCGGGTGAACCAGTCGCTGGCGCTGTATGAGCAGGTCGAGCGGCGGCTGATCCCCGTTCTGATCGACATGGAGCGCGCGGGGGTGAAGGTCGATTCCGACGATCTCAAGCGCATGTCGGTGGATTTCGCCGAGCGCATGGCGGTGATGGAGCAGGATTGCTACCGCTTCGCCGGCCACGTCTTCAACGTTGGCAGCCCGAAGCAGTTGGGCGAAGTGCTGTTCGACGAAATGAAGCTGCCGGGCGGCAAGCGGATGAAAACCGGCGCCTGGGGGACGGATTCCTCGGTATTGCAGGGCCTGGCGGATCAGGGGCACGAGCTGCCCTCGCGTATCCTGGAATGGCGGCAACTGGCGAAACTGAAATCCACCTATGCCGATGCGCTGGTGGATCAGATCAACCC
>CAIUPC010000694.1 GCA_903900905.1 uncultured Acetobacteraceae bacterium | reverse complement strand
TAGACCATGATCGTTTGAGGTTGGATCAACGTACGTGTTCGATCATGGTCTAGCTCTTTGTTTTGTCGCGTGATTCACGTTTTCGGGTGATTCCACTTCAAACGATCACGCTCTAAATCCCGAACCGCTCCAGCAAAGCCAGTGTCCGCGTCGGCTTGCGCGGTGCCCGCAGGAACGCGCGCAGATCAATGGGATGGTCGATATCCAGCCCAATCCCCGGCAGCCGCACAATCGTCGGCTCGATCCCATGCCGGCGCGCGGTCGCGACATGCGGGAAGTAGCTGTCATCGCCGAAACGCAGCGGCACAACGCCAGCCGGATTGCACAGCACGGCGTTTGAACCCAGCTCGTCATGCGCCGGCACGATGGTGAAGGACGGGGCGTCCCGGCAGGACGATACCACCGCGTCGACCTCGGCCGCGGTGACCCGGGGGATATCGCCGGGCATGGTCAGCAGGGCGCCGCCGCCCTCCCGTTCCAGCACACGGGCCATGCCGAGCACCGCGCCGGTATGGCCGTCCCGCGCGCCTTCGGTGACGACGCGGGCGCCATAGCGCTCCGCCAAAGCCGCTGCGCGGGGATCGACGGTGTTGACCAGAATCCCGGCCAGGCGGGTCGCGCCGGCCAAAGCGGCCAACACGTCTTCCAGCATGGTCGCGGCCAGGATCTCGCGCTGTTCCGGGGACAGGAAGGCGGACAGGCGCTGTTTGGCGCCGGTGAATTCTTTCACCGGGACGCAGGCGAAGACTTTAGCTCCCGTTTGGGTCACTTGCGGCGCCGCAGCACGGCAGCGGCATCGAGGACGGTGCGGGCCAAAGCCTCCCGGTCCTCGATCGTCGTCATCATGGTCTGCGCCAGGGTGACGCGGGCGTCGATGGACACGACCTCCGCCATATCGGCATGGTCGATCACGTAGCCGTCCAGCAAATCGGCGTAGCGCTGCGCGACCGATCCGGCGCTGGGGTCGAGGCCCAACTCGGTCATCATCTTCGCCGTCGGCCCCTTCACCGCCCGCCCCGCGATAATCGGCGACACCGCGATGATCGGCGCCTTGCACGCCACCATGGCCGCGCGCACGCCGGGGATGGCGAGGATGGGTTCAACGCTGATGAACGGGTTGGACGGGCAGATCACCACCGCCTGCAACGCCGGGTCCGCCAGCGCCGCCATGAATTCCGGATGCGGGGTGGCAGCGGCCGCGCCCTCGAACGCCAGTTCGCTGACGACGGGTTCGCAGCGGCGATTGACGAAATAGTCCTGGAAATCGAGCCAGCCCTGATCGGTTTTCAACCGGGTCCGCACCCGGTCGTCGGTCATCGGGATGACCCGTGGGCCAATGCCCAACCGCTTGCACAAATCATCCGTCACCGCCGACAGGGTTTCGCCGGCGCGCAGGCGCTGGGTGCGCACCACATGCAAAGCCACGTCGCGATCGCCGAGGCGGAACCAGGTGTCGCCGCCCAGGCTCTCCATGGTTTCCATGAAGGACCAGGTCTCGTCATGCCGGCCCCAGCCGACTTCGCGATTGGCGAGGCCCGACAGCGTGTAGGTGACGGTATCGATGTCGGGGGAAATCGACAGGCCCAGATGCTCAAAATCATCGCCGGTATTGACGACGACCATGAGCTCTTCGGGCGGCAGGATCCGGGACAGGCCGAGGGCGAGCTTGGCGCCGCCGACGCCGCCGGAGAGGGCGATGATCACTGAAAAAGGTCCTCTTCGGGCGGGCGCACGAGGTCGGAAACGGGGGCGTTGGGGGCGGTCCAGGTCAGGCCGCGGATGACGACGACCGGCTGGCCCTCGGCCGCCTGGCCTTGCAGCAACGAGGCGGCGGCGGCGATTTCGTCGGCAAAGCCGATGATGCTGACCTCCAGCGTGCGGCCGAACAGGTCGGGCTGGCCGCGCAGATCGATGAAGGATGGCAGGCCGGCGCAGCCAATGGCGACCCCGGCCGTGCCGCGGCGCCAGGGGCGGCCGAAGCTGTCGCTGATGACAACGCCAATGGTGGCGTTGAAGCGGGCGGACAAACCGGCGCGAATGGCTTCGGCGGAACCATCGGGATCAAGCGGCAGCAGCAGCGCGCGATGGATACCGTCAGCCGGGGCGACGTTGGACTGGTCCACGCCGGCATTGGCCATCACGAAGCCCAGCCGGTGCTGCATGATCATGAGGTTCGGCCGATGGCGCACGACCTTCACCGAATCCGACAGCACGACCTGCACGATGCGCGGGTCCTTGCCGGTCGCTTCGGCCAGGCGTTCCGCCTCCGCCGAGGGGACGACGGTGGCGATATCGACGCTGCGGCCCTCCGTCTTGGAGACGATCTTCTGCGCCAGCACGACGACGTCGCTGTCGCGCAGTTCCAGCCCGGCGCGGGACAGTCCGTCCGCGATCAGGCTGGGCAGATCGTCACCCTCCTGGACCATGGGGAAGTCCGGGATGGCGAAAAGTTCGAGGCGGGAGGCCATCAATGCGGTCCAGGGCGGGGTTTGACAGAAAAGGATCTCCCCCTCCCCTTGCAGGAGGGGGCGGGGGGAGGGGTGAGCCGGCACAGTTCCCGGGAGATTGACCCCTCCCCCCGACCCCCTCCCTCATGGGGAGGGGGAGGATTGGCGCGTCAGTCGAACTGCTTGCGCAGCTTCGGCAGCACCTGTTCCCCGTACAGTTTCAGGAAGCGGGCCTGATCCGGGCCGGGGGCGTGGAAGACCAGGTGGCGGAAGCCCATCTCGATATAAGGCTTGATCTTCTCGATATGCTCGTCGGCGTCGTTCGAGACGATCCAGCGGCTGGCGGCGCGCTCAATCGGCAGGGCGTCGGCCAGGCGTTCCATCTCGGCGGGGTCTTCCACCGACATCTTCTCTTCCGGAGTCAGTGCCAGCGCGGCCCAATGGCGGCAGTCGTCGAGGGCGCGGGCCTTATCGGTGTCGAAGGAGACCTTCATCTCGATCATCTGGTCGTAATTGGGCTTGGGCTTGCTCGACAGGGCCAGACCTTCCGCCACGTTCGGCAGCAGGGTCTGGGTGTACAGGTCCCATTTCTTGCCGCTGGTGCAGATGAAGCCATCGGCCATGCGGCCGGCATATTTGGCCACCTGCGGGCCGGCACCGGCGACGTAGATGGGGACCGGCTTGACCGGCTTGTCGTAGATGGTGGCGTTTTCGGTACGGTAGAACTCGCCCTCGAAGCTCAGGCGGTCTTCCGTCCAGAGACGGCGGATCAGGGTCAGGGCTTCGCGCAGGCGGGCGAAGCGTTCCTTCATTTCCGGCCATTTCATGCCGGTGGACGGGACCTCGTTCAGGCCCTCGCCAGTGCCGACACCCAGGATCACGCGGTCGGGGAACATCGAACCCAGCGTGCCGAACACCTGCGCCACCACCGACGGGTGATAGCGGAAGGTCGGCGTCAGGACGGAGGTGCCCATGACGATGCGGGACGTGCTGGCGCCGAGCGCGCCCATCCAGGCCAAAGCCGAGGGCGCGTGCCCGTCCGTGTGCTTCCAGGGCTGGAAGTGATCGCTGATAAAGACCGAGTCAAAGCCGCATTGCTCGGCCAGGACGGAGAAGTCCAGCAGCGGTTTCGGGGCGAATTGTTCAGCGGACGCTTTGTATCCAAGTTTCAGCACGACGGGACTCCCTCCTGAGCGGTGGCGCAAGCTACTGCCAGCGCCGTGCGGCGGCAATCCGGGCTTATCCCATCCCCAGCACATCCATCATCGAATACAGGCCCGGCGGCTGGGTCACCGCCCAAAGCGCCGCCCGCACCGCGCCGCTGGCGAAGGTGCGGCGGTCGAAGGCGCGGTGGGTGATGGCGATGTGCTCGGTGCCGCTGGCGAAGATCAGCGTATGCTCCCCCACGACCTGACCGCCGCGCAGCGCGGCGAAGCCGATGGCGCCGGTTTTGCGGGCGCCGGTATGGCCGTGGCGGCCGCTTTCGATGACGTCGTCGAGCGCCACCCCCCTCCCCTTCGCCACCGCGCGGCCCATGCCGATGGCGGTGCCGGAAGGGGCATCGACCTTCTGGCGATGATGCATCTCGACGATCTCGGCATCATAGGTCTCGGCCGGGAGAGCGGCACCCATGCGCTCGGACAAAGCCAGCACGAGATTGACCCCGGCGGAGAAATTCGACGCATAGACCACCGGGATGGTCCTGGCGGCCTCTGCCACCGCCGCTTCATCGGCGGCCGACAGGCCGGAGGTGCCAAGCACCCAGGCCTTGCCGGATGCCGCCATCGCCGCGGCGTTGGTCAGCGCGGTGGCGGCGTTGGTGAAGTCGATCACGACGGCGGATTGCGCGGCCAGGGCGGCGATATCGGCGGCCATGCTCACGGCGTCTGGGGTCTTGCTCGGCGAATTCGGACGGGCGAGGCCGGCGGAGACGGTGGCGCCGGCGGCGCGCACTTCCTCCACCAGCAAGTGCCCCATGCGTCCGGTGACGCCGGCGACGCCGATTTGTATGGTCATGATATGGAATCCCGCTGGGTTGTGCTCAGGGGAGGGATTCTGTCGGTTGGCCCGGGCCGCGTCCAGGGTGGGCTGCGCATAGCGGTTGCTCGCATGAGAGCCGGCGCGCGGCACAGACCCGATGGGATCGAGGGGCGGTGGAGTTGGCATCCGCCACCGCCCGGCGGTAGCCTCTTCCACAACACAAAAGCGGAGGACCCAGGCCATGCAGTTCGGTTACTTCACCATGCCGTCCCATCCGCCGGAGCGCGGCCTGAAGGAAGGCCACGACTGGGACCTGCAAACCCTGCGCTGGCTCGACGAACTCGGCTACGATGAAGCCTGGATCGGTGAACACCACACCGCCCCCTGGGAGCCGCATCCGGCGCCGGATCTGTTGATCGCCCAGGCGCTGCTGCAAACGAAGCGGCTTCGCATTGGCCCCGGCGGCTTCCTGCTGCCCTATCACCACCCGGCCGAACTCGCCAACCGCGTCGCCATGCTCGATCACCTGTCGGAGGGGCGGCTGATGTTCGGCGTCGCCGCTTCCGGCCTGCCGAGCGACTGGGCCATGTTCGGCGTGGACGGCATGTCCGGCACCAATCGCGAAATGACCCGCGAAGCCCTGGACATCATCCTCCGCCTCTGGGGCGACGAACCATCCTTTGAGCACAAAGGTAAATTCTGGAATGTCGCCAAGCCGGAGATGATGTACGGCTTCCTGAAACCCCATATCAAGCCGTTGCAACAGCCGCATCCGCCGATTGGCGTGGCGGGGCTGTCGAAGAATTCGGACACGCTGAAGATGGCGGGTGAACATGGGTTCCTGCCGCTGTCGCTGAACCTCAACCCCGCTTACGTCGCGACCCATTGGGCGGCGGTGGAAGAAGGCGCGAAACGCACCGGCCGCACGCCGCACCGCCGTGACTGGCGCATGGTGCGGGAGGTCTTCGTGGCCGAAACGGACGAAGAGGCCTGGCGCCTGTCGGTGGGCGGCATGATGGGGCGGATGATGCGGGAATATTTCCTGCCGCTGCTGGGGAATTTCGGGTTTCTGGAATATCTCAAGCACGATCCCTCGGTCCCGGATTCCGACGTCACCCCGGAATATTGCGCCGAACACAACTGGCTGATCGGATCGCCGGCAACGGTCGCGAAGAAGATGGAACGCGTGTACAACGATGTCGGCGGGTTCGGGAACCTGTTGGTGTTTGGGTTCGATTATCTGGACAATCCCGGCGCCTGGCACAATTCGTTGCGGTTATTGCAGACCGAGGTTGCCCCGCGCGTCGCGCACCTGACACCGGTTTAAGGGAACCCGAGCGATGGCCGGGATCGAACAGCGCCTTATAAAACGCGGCATCACGCTGCCGGCGCCGATGAGCCTGCCATCGCACCAGCCTGACCCAAACAATAACGCCACGCGCGCACAACCACCCGGAGCAAACGCACCATGAAAGTCGGCCTGTTCATCACCCTTGAATGTGAAGCGCATGAAGACAGCATGGCGCATCTCGCCAATCTGAAGCGGCAGGTCAACACAGCCAAAGACGCCGGTTTCGATTCGCTCTGGGTGCCGCAGCATTTCGTCACCGGGCCAACGATGCGCCAGACCGCGGCCTCCCCGATGCTGGGTTATCTGGCGTCGCTGGCCGAGGGCATGCGGCTTGGTACCGCCGTTCTGTTGCTGCCCATGCTCAACCCGGTCCTGCTGGCGGAAGAAGCCGCCACGCTGGATCATCTGACCGACGGCAAATTCGTGCTCGGCGTCGGGCTGGGCTATCGCGACCACGAATTCATCGCGATGGGAATCGAGCCCAAATCCCGCGTCGGCCGCTTCAAGGAATATGTCGAGGTCATCCGCCGCCTTTGGGCCGGCGACCATGTCACGTTCCATGGCAAATACATCAAGCTCGACGATGTCAGCCTCAGTCTGCGGCCTCGCAATCCCGACGGAATTCCGCTGTGGGTTGGCGGCACGGTGGAGAATGCGGTCAAACGCGCCGCCGAAATCGGGGACTCCTGGCAAGGGCCCGGGGCCGCGACCATGGACGAAATGAAACGCTGGTGGGCCTTGTTTCACCAGACACGGGTCGAGCTCGGCAAGCCGCTTGATTACAGCCGCCAGGTTTCACGCGAGTTGTTCTGCGGCCCGTCCATGCAGCAGGCCCTGGCGCTGGCGGCGGGGCCGATCTCTGCGAAGTATGCACGGTATGCCGGGCATGGGTTTGGCGGTTTCGATGCCTCGGCCGGCGTCGATTCATTCCGCCAGTTCGCGCAGAATCGGTTCGTTGTCGGCGATGAGGCCTATGTCCGTGACGAGTTGCAGCGTTACCGCGACGAACTCGGGGCGACGGAGTTCCGCTTTCGCATGGGCTGGCCCGGATTGGCGCAGGAAGAGGTGTTGGCCGGGATCAAGCGGCTTGGCCGGATCGCCGCGACGGTCTAAGTGTGACCCTTTCGTGAAGGACGGGGAATCGCAATGCCGGCCGCAGCAGAAGGTCCTGAAGAAGCTACGACCATTTTCCGCGGGCCCGTCGCCTGGGCCGTGCAGCAAGAAGCGGCCAGAATCATCCACGCCTTGCTGCTGCTGGACGACAATGCGCCGCCCCGGCGTATCGTCCTCGATAGTCTGCCGGTGATCGTCGGCCGCGCGCCCCCAGCCGATTTGGTGCTGGAAGGGGCCGCCGTCTCCCGCCGCCATTGCCGGTTCGACGCGGTGGCCGACAAGATCGTGCTGACCGACATGAACTCAACCAACGGCACCTTTATCGAGGGCAATCGTCTGACCGCCCCGGTGACGCTGGAAGATGGCACGACCATCATTATCGGCGGGCACCGGCTGCGATACCAGCGCCGTGACGAGGCGGAAGCGGCGGAGGCCGAGGCGCATGACCGCGACATGCAGGCCGCCAGCAACTACGTCGCCTCCATCCTGCCACCGCCCATCGAGGGCGGGTTGGTGGAAGCGGAATGGTTCTATCAGCCGTGCACCCGGCTCGGTGGTGATGCGTTCGGCTACCAGATGCTGAACGACCGCCATTTCATGCTGTTCCTGCTCGACGTTGCCGGCCATGGCACCGGTGCCGCGCTGCACGCCGTGTCGGTCGCCAATGTGCTGCGCCAGCGCATGCTCCCCGGCGTGGATTTCACCGACCCCTCCGCGGTGATTGGCAGCCTCAACCGGATGTTCACGATGGAACATCACAACGAGCTGTTCTTCACGATCTGGTATGGCGTCTACGACACCGCGACACGGGAGCTTGCCTATGCCGCCGGCGGTCACCATCCCGGCTATCTCCTCACCCCCGGCGCCGCGGAACCAATGCCGCTGAGCACCCGCAACCCCGCTGTCGGGATCGTCGCCGAACGCCCCGTCACCGCCGCGCGTATCGGCGTGCCCGCGGGCAGTGCCTTATCTCTGTTCACCGATGGCGTGTTTGAGATCGTTGATCGGCAGGGCAAGCAATGGGGCATGAGCGAGTTGATGCCCTTGCTGCCGGCCTCAACGGCAAAAGGTGGGCCGAAGCAGTTATACGATCAGATCCGCGCGGCTTCGCGGCCCGGGGCGATGGAAGACGATTTCTCCGTTCTCGTTGCGCGTTTCCTGTAAAACATGCGATAGGTTTTAGTCAGCGACCGGGCGTGCCGAATGCCCGGTTATGACAATTTAATGACTCAGACCAAGGAACCCATTACCCATGCAATTGGAAATCGAGGAAGCCGGGAACGGTGTCACCGTCGCGCGGCTTATCGGCCGTCTGGATATTCCCGGCGCGCAAGCCATTGATCTCCGCTTCAACGTCATGGTCGGCTCCAAGCGCGCGATCGTGCTCGACCTGTCGGAACTGAGCTATGTCGCTTCGATGGGCCTGCGGACTTTGATCATGGGTGCGCGGACCGTTGCGTCAAAGAAGGGAAAGATGGTCATCGCCAATCCCAATGAGGAAGTCCTGGGCGTGCTGCAAAGCAGCGGCGTGGACGCGCTGCTGCCGATCCTGGCCTCCCGGGATGAAGCGGTCAGTGCCGTCGCCGCCTGAGACGACGGAGCGCTTCACCATTCGCGTGTCCCGCGACATGGACGGATTGGCCCGGTTGGGAGACTGGGTCGATCAGGTGGCGGAGTCGCTCACGCTTCCGGCCAAGGGCGCGTTCGCCCTGCGGCTGTGCCTGGAAGAGGCGACCGCGAATCTGGTGATGCATGGGGTGCCGCTGCGTCCGTCAGAACCGGACGTGTTCGATATCGTGCTGGACGATATCGGGGACGGGCTGCTGCTTGCCGTCGAGGACCGCTGCGTGGCCTTCGACCCGCTGGATATCGAGGCACCGGAACCGCTGGTCAGCCTGGAAACCGCCCGTATCGGCGGGTTGGGGATCCATCTGATGAAGCAATACGCGCGGGATTTGGCGTATGTCAGCGCGGATGGGGTGAACCGGCTGGTGATGACGCTGGGGCGGGGCTGACAAAAAGGGGGGTGTAAGGGCCGGCGGCGTAACCGTTAACGCACCGGCACCTGCCCCCTCGTCATGCCGATGAAGATCGGCATCCACGCCTTGCTCTGGAAATAGCCATCGAAGGCATGGATGCCGACCTGCGTCGGCATGACGCGTTGGAGCACTGCCGGAGGGTCGCCATGAACGGCGCCTGAAATAAGGTCCAGATCGTTTTGACCCGCCTCCGATCAACCGACCGCCAGCAACTCCACATCGAACACCAACGTGGCATTCGGGGGAATAACCCCGCCCGCGCCGCGTGCGCCGTAGCCGAGTTCCGGCGGAATGGTCAGCGTGCGCTGCCCGCCGACTTTCATGCCAGCCACGCCCTGGTCCCAGCCCGCGATGACCTGCCCGGCGCCGAGGCCGAAGCGGAAGGGCTGGCCGCGGTCGCGGGAGCTGTCGAACTTGCTGCCCTTCTTGTCGTCCGCGCTCTCATCGAACAGCCAGCCGGTGTAGTGCACGGCGACCGGCATGCCGGCCACGGCTTCTTCGCCATCGCCGATTTTCACGTCATGGATCATGGTCTCTTCCTTTTCAAAACAGGCCCCCGGTTACAGGCTGGCCCTCAGCCTTGCAACTCCCGCAGGATCGGCAGCAGGTACTCGGCGAAAAGCCGGGGGTTTTCCGCGAACGGAAAATGGCCAATGCCCTGCATCGCCTGGAACCGCACGCCGGGGATCTTCGCCGCGGTGGCTTCTGACAGTTCCACCGTGCAGGAGTAATCATATTCCCCGGTCAGCATGAACAGCCGGCAACGGTTGGTGTCGATGCGGCCCACCCGCTCCCGCGCGTCCCAGTCGCCGGAGTAGAAGGCGATGTCGCCAAAGAACACCTGCGGCCCGCCCTGGCCATAATGCCAGGTGATCTGTTCGACATATTCCGCCGGGCTTTGCGGGGCGCTGAGCGCACGGATCCATTCCGGCACGAACTGCGCCTGATTGACGTGCGGATGCGCGGCCCAGACGGTCTGGCGCTGGTTGATCTTGTCGCACGCCTCACAGGCGACGATGCCGGAGAAGGCCTCGGGATGCCGATACGCCAGTTCCAGGCAGATCTCCCCCGACATCGACGCCCCCAGCGCGATCGGCTTGTCCAGCCCGGAAGCGGCGACGAAGCCCATGATGAGTTCGACATACAGATCGGTGTTCAACCGCCAGGAGCCATGGATCGCCCCATCCGGCGGCGGCGACTTGCCGTGCCAGGGCAGGTCGAACGAGACCAGCCGATGGTTTTCGATGATGCGGGGGTCCGCCATCAGCCCATGGAACTGCCGCCCATCGGCGCCCGCGGTGTGCATGCACAGCACATCGCGGCCAGATCCAGCGGACTCGCTGTAAATCTGGTAGGTCACGCCGCGCACGGTCACCGGCACATAGCGGCCCGTTACCGCCGGCACGGGGCGGTCGCCCTGCCGCGGGTTGAGCGAGACCGGCACCGGCAGGGCATTGCCCAGCACCAGCCATTTGCCAATTTCCATCACACGCCGCGCGATATGCGCGTGCTGCATGAAGGCAAGCTGGTCGCCCTCGATCCTGAAATCCGGCAGCCGGTACATCATGGCGAAGATGCCGTGATGATGCCGGGGTGGGACAGGCTCCAGGAACTTCGACCAGATTGAGGACGGTGCCGACAAGGTGAAGGCGGGCGTGGCTTCGGTGTCGGTCACCCGCCCCTCGGTCAGGTTGATCACCGTCGCCTCACCGTCGCACAGAACCGCGAAGCAGGTGGACCAGCCACCAGCCCAGCCGGTCAGAACGGCGTCGGACTGGCAGGCGGCGCGCCAGGTGGCGGCATCGGGGAACAGGTTCATAGCGGGTCGATCACTTCCAACACGACGGGGTGGTATTGATCGCCATGACCCTGGCGTTCGGCTTCCTTGAGGCGCTCCATCGTCAGTTTGGCCGCTTTCAGGTCCAGCCCGGCGTCGTCCGCCATCTCCAGCGCGTAAGACAGGTCCTTCATCGAATAGCGGACCGAGAAGGCCCGGTCTGGATAGACCCGCGGCACCATCGACTTCATGCCGTGGTTGCGGAGGACAAAACTGTCGCCGGAGCCGACGGCCATTGTCGGCAACAGCACCTCCGGCGGGACGCCGTTGCGGCGGCCGAGAGCGATCGCCTCCGCCAAGGCCGCGGTGTGCTGGAACACCAG
>CAIUPC010000693.1 GCA_903900905.1 uncultured Acetobacteraceae bacterium | reverse complement strand
GACAAGCCGGGCCATGACGGGGAGAAAATACCGTTGTCCCCACCTGCCAAATTTTCGTTTCCCTGATCTGTGAATCCGGTAGGGCTTGTCCGGGCCACCTATCGCGGCACGGTGCGGGCGGGGTTGGCCCGGACAAGCCGGGCCATGACGGGGAGAAAATACCGGCGTCCCCACCTGCTAAATTTTCGTTGCCGCGATCTGTGAATCCGATAGGGACAAACCGGGCCATGACCATTTAGCCAAATAGCGATCGGTCAATGGTTCGGGCGCTTGGCATGAATTGTTATAAATAATAATATGATCAAAAAATAGAATTTTTATATCATAACATATGAGAATAACTCCTGCGATCTGCTGCCAAACGCCCCAGCCATCGACTGACCGCGGGCCACACATACGGCCTCCTCCCCTTGCGACAGAGGAGATCTGTCCGTTAACCGGATCCTCTCAACCCGCCCCTGTTTTATGCTTGAATTTTACAACAACAAGATCATAATTGCGTACGAGAAAAAAAGAGCGATGGCGCCGGCTGGCTACCCTTAACCAATGAGCCAGATGAAGGCAGTAGACATGACCGGATATTGTCCTGATTTGATCGAACCGCCAGCTTCTGCCACCGGGTGCGGCGGCTATTTTCGTGATGCGATATGGCAGCACTCGATTGACGCGGCGTTCGTCTCCGACGCCGCCACCGGTCAGATCGTCGAGGTCAACCCAGCCGCCTGCAAACTATCGGGATACGAACGCGCCGCTCTCATCGGCAAACATCAAAGCCACCTGCATCCGCTGCAAGAGCGCGCGCGGGTTGCGGCCGCATTCGAAAAATCGGGCCAGGGGCCAGCGCTCTTCACCGGCTTTCACCTTCGTGATGCCAATGGCGAAGAGATACCGGTCGAGATTTCCAGCACGCGCGAGATGGAGGTTCAAGGCACGCTCTACAGCCTGACGATCGTCCGTGACATTCGGAGGACCTTCGCCGATCAACAGAGCCTGCTCGCGCAAAACTGGGCCCTGCGCGCTTATTCAGCCGCGGCCGAACGGCTGACCGGCGAGCTGACGCCAGAGGCGATGATGCAATCCGTCTGCGAAGCCATCGTCGATCAGGAGACCTTTCCCCTTGCCGCCATCGGCGTTGCCGAGCGGGGACCCGGCCTGCCGGTCCGGTTCCTCGCCGCGGCCGGACGCGCGCGGTCCTATCTCGACGGGGTCAACATCAGTTGGGCCGCGGAACGGCCCGAAGGCAACGGACCGACGGGCCGGGCGATCCGGTCAGGGGCGGTGCAGGTCCTGCTGGATGCGCAGGCCAATGCCAAATTCGCACCCTGGCGGCAGGCAGCACATAGCCATGGCATCCGCTCCAGCATCAGCATTCCGCTCCACTGGGGACCTGACACGAAAGGCGCGCTGCTGGTCTATGCCGAACAGCCGACGGCCTTTGATCCCGCCGCGCTGGAGGTATTCGGACGCCTCGCCCGGCAACTCGTGTTCGCGCTGAATGCCGCGGCACAAAATGTCAGGCTGGAGCAGGAAGGCCGGCAGCGCGAAGACCTGCAAAAGCAGGTCCTTCAGGCGCTGGAAGCGACTATCGGCGCACTCGGTGCGGCGATGGAGCACCGCGATCCCTATACCGGCGGACATGAACGCCGGGTCGCGGCGATCGCCTGTGGCATTGCCGAGGAACTGGGGCTCGCCCCCGATGTCATCACCGGCGTCCGCATGGGGGCCTTTGTCCACGATATCGGTAAGATCGGCATACCGATGGAGATTCTGGGGAAACCCAAACGGCTCAGCGCACTCGAGTTCGAACTTGTGAAACAGCATGTCTCCATCGGTTACGGAATTCTCAAGGACATTCCGTTTCCCTGGCCGGTCGCGCAGATCGTTTACCAACATCATGAAAAAATCGATGGATCGGGCTACCCGCGCGGATTGAAGGGGGATGAGACGCTGCTGGAGGCGAAGATCGTCTCGGTGGCCGATATCGTGGAATCCATCGCGTCGCACCGGCCGTATCGTGGTGCGCTCGGGCTCCGCAAGGCCTTGGACGTCATCCAGGAAGATGCCGGTAAGACGCTCGACCCGGTGGTTGTCGCGGCCTGCCTGGCGCTGTTCCAACGGGACCATCAGCTGGCGTCACTGTATCAGGCATAAGCGCGTTCCGCTGGCCCGGCGGCTTCTCCCCCTTAATGCGCCCGTGAGAACCGCCGCTTCATCCATTCCCGAAGGGTCTGGAAGACGTCATACAGCATCGGGATCAGGAACACGCCGATGGTGCTGGCCACGATCATGCAAGCAAAGACGGCGGTGCCGACGGCCCGGCGGCTGAGCATGCCAGCCCCCTCCGCCCAGACCAGCGGCACGAGGCCGAAGATGAAGGCGATCGAGGTCATCAGCACGGCGCGGATCCGCATCCTGGCCCCGATCAGCGCGGCATCGGCGATGGACATCCCTTGCTCGCGCGCCTCTTTGGAGAATTCGATAATCAGAATGCCGTTCTTCGCCGCGAGGGAGATCAAGACGACCATGCCGATCTGGGCATAGAGATCAAGCGACAGGCCAAAGAGCAGGAGACCCCCGAAAGCGCCGAGCACGCCCACCGCCACCGACAGCAGCACGGGCACCGGGATCATCCAGCTTTCGTACAGCGCCACCAGGAACAGATAGGCGAACAACACCGCCAGCGACAGGATCGCCAGGGTCTGGCCGGCGGCCGCTTTCTCCTGATAGGCCGTGCCGGACCATTCGTAACTGTAGCCCGGCGGCAGGGTTCGGGCGGAAATCTCATCCATCGCCTTCAGCGCGTCGCCGGAGGAGATGAACGGCGCCGGCCCGCCATTCACGGTCACGGCGCGGTAGTTGTTGAACCGGCTAATGACCTGCGGCCCGACAACGATGCGCGGGGTAGCGATGGCGCGCAGGGGCACCATCTCCCCCTGCTTATTCCGAACATGGATGCGGTCGATCGCCGAGGCATCGGCGCGATCCGGCGCATCGGCCTGAATATTCACCTGCCAGGTGCGGCCAAACAGGTTGAAATCGTTGATGTAAAACCCGCCCAGCGTGGTCTGCAGCGCGTTGAACACGTCGGGAATGGCAAGCCCCAGCGCCTGCGCCTTGTCGCGGTCGATATCCAGCCAGATCGACGGATTATTGGCGGTGAAGGTCGAGAATACCCGCGTCAGCCGCTTGTCCTGATTGGCGGCGCCAACCAGCCCTTGCACGGCGGAGGCCATTTCGGCGGGCTCCCGGCCCTCCAGATTCTCCAGCTGATATTCAAACCCGCCACTCGTCGAAAGCCCAATGATCGGCGGCAGATTGAAGGCAAAGACATTGGCGGAGCGGATGCGTTGCGCGCCGCCGAAGACCTTGCCGATGACGGCCTGGGCGCGGTCGCTGGCCTCCTTGCGGTCTTCGAAAGGTTTGAGCTTGACCACCACGAAGGCCGCGTTTGGCTGGTTGCCGCCGTCGAGCAAGGAAAAGCCGACGATGGCCAGCACGCCCTGGACCTGCGGCATGGGGCGGATCAGGGCCTCCACCTGCTCCACCACCGCGCGGGTGCGGTTGACGGCGGCGCCGTCAGGCAGCTGCACGGCGACGAAGAACGCGCCCTGGTCTTCTTCCGGCAGGAAGCCCGTCGGCGTCAGTTTCGAAAGCTCGAAGATGCCGTAGGCCGATCCGCCGATGACCAGCACCGACAGGAACGCCACCCGCAACAGGCGGCGCACCAGCCAGGCATAGCCGTCGCGCATGCCATCGATGCCGCGCAGCATCAGCCCGAGCAGACCGCGCGGCGGCCCGTCATGGCGCAGGAATACCCCGCACAAAGCCGGCGAGAGGGTCAGCGCGTTGATGGCCGAGATCAGCATCGACACGCTGATGGTGACCGCGAACTGGCGGAACAGCGTGCCGGACACGCCGGGAATGAAGCCCACCGGCACGAACACCGACAGCAGCACCAGCGAGATCGCGATCACCGGCCCGGTGATCTGCGCCATGGCCTTCTTGGTCGCGTCCTTGGGCGAGAGGTCCGGTTCCTCCGCCATCACGCGCTCGACGTTTTCGACCACCACGATGGCGTCATCGACCACGATGCCGATGCCCAGCACCATCGCCAGCAAGGAAATGGTGTTCAGCGAGTAGCCCGCCGCCAGCAGGATTGCGACCGTGCCGACAAGGCTGACGGGGATGGCGACCATCGGGATAATGGTGGCGCGCCAGTTGCCCAGGAAGACGAAGACCACGAGCACGACCAGCCCGAAGGCGATCAGCAGGGTGTTTTTGACCTCTTCCAGGGTCAAGGACACGAACGTGCTGCTGTCGTAGAAGATGCGCGCGCTGAGGCCCTCGGGGTAGCGCTTGGACATTTCCTCCAACGCCGCCTGCACCCGGGCGGAGGTGTCCACGGCATTGGCGCCAGGCGCGAGATACAAGCCGATAGACACCGCCGGATTGCCGTTGAGGCGGCTTTCCGTGTCCATATTGGCCGCGCCCATTTCGACCCGGGCGACGTCGCGCACCCGCAACACCGCGCCATCATTGCCGGCGCGGATGACGATGTTGCCGAACTGCTCCGGCGTGACCAGCCGTCCCTGGGTCTGCACGCTCAGCTGAAACTGCGTCGCGTCCGCGGTCGGGCGGGCGCCGATACGCCCCACCGCGGCCTGCACGTTCTGCCCCTGGATGGCGGCGATGATATCGGCCGGGGCGAGGTTCAGCCCCGTCAGCCGGGTCATGTCGAACCAGATGCGCATGGAATAGTCGAGCCGCCCGAACAGCTGCGCATCGCCCACGCCCGGCGTGCGCGCCAGCCGATCGAGGACATTGATCGTGACGTAGTTGCTGATGAACAGCGGGTCGTATTTGCCGCCCTCCGCATAAAATTGCAGGAAGGCCAGCACGGCGGTGGAGCGTTTGCGCACCGTCACGCCCGACCGCTGCACATCCGGCGGCAGCTTGGCGATCGCCTGTTGCACCCGGTTGTTGACGTTGACCACGTCGATATCCGGGTTGGTCCCGAGCTCGAAGCTGACGGTCATGCTGTAGCTGCCGTCGTTCGCGCTGTTGGACTTCATATAGATCATCTTGTCGGCGCCGACGATCGCTGCTTCCAGCGGCTGCGCGACAGTCGATTCCACCACCGCGGCGGAGGCGCCGGTGAAGCTGGTGGACACCAGCACCTGCGGCGGCACGATATCGGGGAACTGGGAGACCGGGATGCGGAACCAGGCCAGCACCCCGGCCAGCGTCATCAGGATCGCGATGACGACGGCCAGCCGCGGCCGATCAACGAAGACGGAGGAGATCATGGCTTGGTGGCCAGGGACGGGGTGATCGGTGCCGGGTTGACGACACTATTGGGACGCACGCGCTGGATACCCTCGGCGATCACGGTTTCGCCCTCGTTCAACCCGCTGGCGATGACGGCGATGGCGGGGGTGGACTGGCCGAGTTTGATGCGGCGTTGCTCGGCTTTGTTGCCGTCACCCAGGACATAGACATATTCGCCCTGCTGATCCGACAGCACCGCGACCCGCGGAATGCCGAGGACGGTGACAGGCTGCGTGCCGGCGACTCGCACCCCCACGAAGGCGCCATCGACCAGCGGCCGATCGATGGGCTTGCCGGGTTCGGGCGCGCGCAAGGCGGGGTTGGCGATGCGGGCGCGCACCAGAATGGTGTCCGTGCCGGGTGCGACGGTGGGGTCCACATAGTCGATGACGCCCGGCTGCCCGAACATCGACCCGTCCGGCAGGCGCAGCAGCACCTGCACCGCGGCCGTCCCGCCCTTATCGGCGTAGCGCTTTTGCAGCTCCGTCAGGACGCGGGACGCGACCGGGAACTGCACATACATCGGATCCTGGCTGACGATGCTCGCCAGCGCGCCGCTGCCGGGGGACACGACATTGCCCGCCGTGATGGCGCCGCGGCTGATCTTACCCGCGATGGGGGCGCGGATTTCGGTGTAGCCCAGGTTGATCCGGGCCTGCTGCGCCTGCGCCTGCGCCACCGCCAGCTGGGCCGCGATCGAGCGCTGGTTCGCCTGCGCGTCATCGACGGTGGAGCGATGGCCAGCGGGCGTGCCGAGCAGCTGCTGCGCCCGGTTCAGCTGGATATTGGCGTTCACCAGCCGGGCGCTGACATCGGCGACCGTGCCCTCCTGCTGGGCGACGGCGGTTTCGAAGGGCGCGCGCTCCAACCGGTAGAGCAGGTCGCCCTGGTTGACTTCGGTGCCCTCGGTGAACAGGCGTTCATCGAGGAAAGCGGTGACGCGGGCGGTGATCGCAACCCGATCGGTGGCCTGCACCCGGCCGACGAATTCAGCGGTCTCCGTGATCGGGGTCGGCTGCACTTTGACCACCCCGACCGAAGGCGGCGGGGCACCGGGCGCCTGTGCCCAGGACGGCGCGGCGGTGAGCAGGGCAGTCGCGAACAACACGGCGGGCAGGCGCATTGGAATCGGTCCTTCGGGCGCTATCGCAGCGCAGCATAATCAGCTTTGGGAGCCAAGCCGATGGGCAATAGGGAGGTTCCGTGTCAGCGGTCAACCGATGCCTTGACAGCCATGCGTGCCGGCGCGGGGCGCTGCGCCGCAATTCAGGAAAAAGTGACTGATTTCCGGCCCTTTCATCTAATCCTTTCACTTGCGGCGCCGCTTGGCATGCTATCAATATAGTCATTATTCGGGTTTGGGGAGCAGTGGAATGTCGGACAACGTTGATGATGACGATGAAGACGCTGGACTCGACGAAGGCATCATGGGTGAGTGGGTGCCGGTGCGCAGCGCCTTCAGCTGGGACGGCAGCGCGCTGCGGGGGACAGCCGGAGGAAATGCGAAGACCGGCGTGACGGCCACCAACACCCTGGGCGGCGCGGGTGTTTCGGTGGCGCAGTTGGCGACGCAGACAAAATCCTTGGCCGTTGCCGGAGCGATCCTGGCTGGCACGGCTGCCTCGGCGACCGGCGTTGGTCTGGTGGTCGCGGGCGGTGTGCTGACGCTGGGCTCGATGGCGACGAATGTCACATCGATGGTCAAAACCTCGGCCCATGTCATCGCATTGAAGAAGATCCGCTCCCATCTGGGCGATTTCAACCAATGCCAATGCATGAGCGGCGCACGGTTGAACGCCGAAATGGGGCATGACCACGAATGGATCGCGACCAAGATCCTGCCCTACATCATCAGCCAGAAGACCGAAAAAGCGGTCAAAAAGGGCGTTGGCGTCCTGCCAGGCGTGGGGCTGCTGACGACGGGTTACCGTTTGGGGCGTTTTCTGTTCAAAAAGAACCGCGGCAAGAAGCGGGGCTACTACTCCTATGTTCTGACGCGGCATCTCGTCACGCATGATTGCGCGCTGGCCGGGGCCATCGTGGCGGAGCTGTTCTCGGTCAATGAGATGCTGACGATCCGGATGTTCGACACCGACAAATGCTCGGACGTCGTGGCGAAGAAGATGAAATCGGTCTGACGGACGCGTGGGGGCTTCGGCCAGGGCAATCGGGTGAAGCCGGCCACGCTCTCCTTCCGTCATCCCCGGGCTTGTCCCGGGGACCAAGGTTTCCGCTTGTGCCGCGATTGGTCCCCGGGACAAGCCCGGGGATGACGGGTGGGACCGGCCACCGCCCCAATTCGTGTACTGAGAGGCTTAACCCGATTGCCCTGGGGCTTCGGCCCCCGCGTCTTGCCTTCCATCCCCCGCCGCAGCACTCTCCCCCGCCATGTGGTTCAATCCTCCCCAAGAGATCATGGCGCGCGTGGTCACCACCGTGCCGCAGCATCTTCGCCGCCCGCCGGAGCGTTCCGAATGGGCTGATGCCAACCGCGCCGGCGTGCCCGTGGACTGCTTCCTGGAAGGCCCGTGCTTCGACGCGCTGGGGCGGCTGCATGTGGTCGATATCCCCTATGGCCGCATCTTCCGGATCGATGGCGATCACTGGACGACGATCACCGAATATCCGGGCTGGCCGAACGGACTGAAGGTGCAGCCGGACGGCATGCTGATCGCGGCCGATTACCGGCACGGTCTGGTGCGGATCAATCCTGATACCGGTTCCACCGCCGCGGTGATCCAGACCGTCATGAGCGAGAGCTTCAAGGGCCTGAACGACCTGACGCTGCACGACGACGAATCCATTCTGTTCACCGACCAGGGCCAGACCGGGCTGCAGGACCCCACCGGCCGGGTCTACCGTCTGCACAAGGACGGACGCCTCGATCGCCTGATCTCCACCGGGCCGAGCCCAAACGGGCTGGTGCTGAATACCGCTCAGACGCATCTCTACGTGGCCATGACCCGGTCCTGCGAGGTCTGGCGCTTCGCGCTGCGCGACGACGCCATTGTCGGCAAGGCGCAGTGCTTTGCCCGCGTGCCCCCCGGCCTCGTCGGCCCCGACGGCCTCGCCATGGACGCCCATGATCGGCTTTATATCTCCAACCCCGGGCATGGCTGCATCTGGGTGGTGGGGCCGACAGGCATCCCGCTGTATCGCGTGCAGTCGCCCTCGGGGCATATGACCACCAACTGCGCCCTCGCCCCCGACGGGCGCACGCTGTACATCACCGAATCTGAAACCGGCGACATCCTGGCCGCGGAGATCCCTTCCCCATGAGAGAACGTGTTACCATCTGCGAAGTCGGCCCCCGCGACGGGCTGCAGATCGCCAAGACCCGCATGACCACGGACGACAAGATCGCCTGGATCAACTCCCTGGCCGCCGCTGGCATCCCGGAGATCGAAGTCGGCAGCTTCGTGCCGCCGCGCGTCATCCCGCAGCTGGCCGACACGGCGGAGATCGTGTCCCGCATCGTCCCCACCAATCCGAAATGGACGATCCAGGTTCTGGCCCCGAACCTGCGCGGCGTGCAGAACGCCTACAACGCGGGCGTGGACAAGATCGCGATCCCGGTTTCGGTCAGTGAGGGCCACTCGATGGCCAACCTCAACCGCAAGCCGGCGCAGTCGATCGAGATGATGCGCGAGATCATGGCCTGGCTGAAGGCGCAGCCGCGCAAGGTGCCGCTGATCGCCGGCGCCTCCACCGCGTTCGGCTGCTCGATCGACGGCGTCGTGACGACGGCGCAGACGGTGGCTTTGTGCAAAGGCCTGGCGGATGCCGGCGTGGATGAGATCATGCTGGCCGATACCGTCGGCTACGCGCATCCGGCGCAGGTGAAAGAGGTCGTCCTCGCCACCCGCGCCGAAATCGGCTCCGTGCTGCACGGGCTGCATCTGCATGACACCTGCGGTCTGGGCGTGGCCAATGCGTTGGCCGGGCTGGAAGTGGGGATCCGGGCGTTCGACTCCTGCCTCGCCGGTCTGGGCGGCTGCCCCTACGCGCCAGGAGCTTCGGGCAATGTGGTGACCGAGGATCTGGTGTTCATGCTGGAAAGCATGGGTTTCGACACCGGCATCGATCTGGACGTGCTGCTGGCCTCCCGCGCCGTGCTGCACGCCGGGCTGCCGGGGGAGGCCATGCACGGCCAGATGCCCAAGGCCGGCCTGCCGCCGACATTCCGCCGGGCGGCGTAAAAGGGGCGGTCGCTTCAAAAGCCGTCATCCCCGGGCTTGTC
>CAIUPC010000692.1 GCA_903900905.1 uncultured Acetobacteraceae bacterium | reverse complement strand
TTATACCAACCCGTAAAATGAATGACGTACCGGCCATCGTTACCCGTCATGCCGACGCAGGTCGGCACCCACGCCTTTCTCCTGTCTGACGCTGCAAAGTCGTGGATGCCGACCTCCGTCGGCATGACGGCGTTGGGGCGGTGCGGGTGAGTCAATGCCAACACGGGCTGGTATTATGCCGTGGGCAGCACCGCATTTACCACGGATGAACACCGCGGGTCCGCCCCTGTTCACCCGCGCCCGACCGGATATCATCGGCCCGGGCCGCCCGTCGCGGCCACCCATCATCAGGAGAGACGTTCCAATGGCATTTTTCGAACTCCGCCAATACAAGCCCCACCCCGGCAAGCAGGACGCCTGGGTGAAGATCATGGAGGAGGAAATCATCCCCTTCCAGGTCTCCAAAGGCATGGTCATCTGCGGCAGCTACAAGGGCGAGACGGATGAATCCGTCTATGTCTGGATCCGCCGCTTCGACAGCGAAGAGCAGCGCGTGCAGCAGTACAAGGACGTGTACGAAAGCGATTTCTGGAAGACCCAGATCTCCCCGCGCGTGCCCGATCATATCGATCGTTCGGCCATCGTGGTGACGCGTCTGGTCGCGACCCCGCGCTCCCCGGTGCAATAACCGTCTCGGTCCGGCGGTTATCGCGTGATCACCGCCGGATCATCCGCATACAACGCCTCAACCAGCGCCGCCCTGCGATCGAGCACGGCGCGCTGGTTGATGTAGCCCTTGTCCGTGATCTCCCCGGCGTCGATCGAGGGCGGTTCATCCAGAATCAGCAGCCGAGCCGGGACCATCGAACTGCCCGCCTGGCCGCTGGCCCGCATCGCCGCGAGCCCCCGCCGCAGATGCGCCCGCACGCCCTCCGCATCCAGCCCCAACGCGGCTTGCGCGGCGGGGTTGATGAACACCAGCGCCCCCAAGTCCGCCCGGTCGTGGCCGGTGATCACCGCGTCCTGCACCAGCGGGTCGCAGGCCGCGATCAGCGCCACCCGCACCGCGCCCACATGCACCCAGGTGCCGGAGGTCAGCTTGAAATCCTCCGCCACCCGCCCATCGAACACCAATCCCCGGCTGGGATCCGCCGGATCGGCCCATTTCATGGCGTCGCCGATTTTGTAGAAACCTTCTTCGTCGAACGCGTCCCGGGTCAAATCCGCCCGCCGGTAATAGCCGGGCGTGACGCAGGCGCCGCGCACCCGCACCTCCAGCTTGCCGGCGGCCGGCACCAGCTTGAGCTCCGTCCCCGGCCCGGGATTGCCGATAAGGCCGGAGCGTCCGGCGTGGAAGTGGACGGAGGTGGCCATGGGCGCGGTCTCGGTCGAGCCCCAGGCCGACAGCATCGCCACCTCGCCGCCTTTCTCCGACCGCGCCAGCGCCTCTAACCGCTCCCACAGGTTCTGCGGCAGCGCCGCGCCGGCATAGAAAATCACATCCAGCCTGGCAAAGAAGCGCCGCCGTAAATCGGCGTCCGCCTCCAGATGCGGCAGCAGCAGGTCGAAGCCGCGCGGGACGTTGAAGTAGATGCTGGGGGAGACATCGCGCAGATTGCGCACCGTGGCGTCGATCAGCCCCGGCGCCGGCTTGCCGTTGTCGATATACAGCGTCCCGCCGACACGCAGCACCATGTTGAACGTGGCATTGCCGCCGAAGGTGTGGTTCCACGGCAGCCAGTCGCACAGCACCATCGGGCGGTCATCGACGAAGGGCCACAGCTGCGCCCAACTCTCCTGGTTCGAGCACAGCATGCGCTGGGTGTTGATCACCCCCTTCGGCGTGCCGGTGGAGCCGGAGGTGAACAGGATCTTCGCCACCGTATCCGGACCAACCCCGGCAAACGCGGCCTCGATCCGCGGCCCCGGCGTATGCGCGAGCAAGTCCGCCAGCGGGGTTGCCACCGCACCCACCGCCGCCAGCGCCGGGGCGAAACGGCCGGGATCCTGGGCAAACACCAGGCCCGGCTGCAACAGCGCAAAGATCCCCTTCAGCTTCGCATGATCCCGCGACATCACCGAATAAGCCGGGGATATCGGCGCCACGGGCACCCCGGCCTGCATCGCCCCCAGGGTCAGCAAGGCATGGTCCACCGAATTATCCGACAGGATCGCGATCGGCCTGTCGGGGGAGAGGCCACGCTCCAGCAGCGCCGCCCCAATGCGGCGGGCGGCGTCATAGGCCTGCGCATAAGACACCGATCGCCACCCGTCGCCGGCGCGTTCGGCAAGATAGGTCTGATCCGGGCGTTCCGCCGCCCAGCGGGCCAGCCACTGGCCGACGGATGAGGCGAACGGACGCAGTTTGTGGGCGGAGCGGAGCACGATCGAGCCGTCGCCGCGATGGTCCGTTTCGACCGCCGCCGCGGCGAAGGGCAGAGATGAGCCTGGTTGCGTTTCCATGCGTCATTTTAACCCGCGTATGGCGGCCGGCAATCGGGTGGGTCACGCGCAAGATTCTCCCCCTCCCCATGCGGGAGGGGGCGGG
>CAIUPC010000691.1 GCA_903900905.1 uncultured Acetobacteraceae bacterium | reverse complement strand
GATGGGGTGGCTGGGGGTGGGCTGTCCGGCACGGATGGGCGTCCTCTCGGCGGGGCGAACGGGCCAGTACACGAGATTATACGAACCAGTTAGTCAAAACAGAATGCCGGATGCGGCGCGCCGATGCAACCGGGCGTTACCGGTCATACGCCTCTGCCAGAAAGGCCCGCAATGCGCTCGACAGATGCGTCTCCCGCCGATGGATGAAGACCGTCGTCACCATCGCTTCGTCGGGCGACAGGTCATGCAGCGCCACGCGGCCGGATTGCCAGACGGGGCCGATCAGGGCACGCGGTAGGAGCGTGAGGCCGAGGCCGGCCGAGACGCAGCCGAAGATCGCCTCCAGCGTGCCGAATTCCATCACCCGCGGCACCGCGATGCCGCGCCGGGCCAGCAGCATCTCCAACCGCTGGCGGTAGGAGCAGCCGGCGCGCAGCACGATGATTCGGGCGATGCCGCCCTGTATCGCCGCTTCCAAAGACGGAATGCCGGGGGCCGTCAGCACAGCCAGTTCCTCCTCAAACATCGCCAGCTCGGTCAAGGAGGGATGCGCGACCGGGCCGCAGACGAAGGCGCCTTCGAGCCGGCGGTCCAGCACCGCCTCGATCAGTTCCGCGGTGGTGCCCGGCCGGATCGCGAGATCGACTTCGGGCCAGGCGGTCGCGTAGCGGGCGAAGAGGGGCGACAGGCGCAAAGCGGCAGTGGTTTCGAGGGAACCGATGGTGAGCGGCCCGCGCGGCGTGCCGTCGTCGCGCACCGCCCGCGCCGCATCCGCCAGCAGCCAGGCGAGCCGCCTCGCATAGGGCAGCAGCCGTTCTCCGGCCGCGGTCAGGACCACGCCGCGGCTATGGCGTTCGAACAGCGGGCAGCCGAGGGACGTTTCAAGCGCGCGCACCCGGGCCGTGATGTTGGACTGGACGGTGTGCAACTCCGCCGCAGCCCGGTTCATGCCGCCGTTGCGGGCGACGCTCTCGAAGACCTTCAGATCGCCGGTATCCATAAAGCCGACCTCGCTTGATATCGCTTTGGCAGATGGTTTGTATCATATCTAATCGTTTGCAGGCATCGCGCTGCCGCGTCTAAGCCTGCGTCATGTCGCAGCCTGTCTTTCCATCCCGTTCCCCCGTCCTCATCGCTTTTGGCGGTCTGATCGCCATGGCCGTTGGCATTGGCATTGGCCGGTTTGTCTACACGCCCATTCTGCCGCCGATGCTGGCGGCGCTGGGCCTGAGCAAGACGGCGGCCGGGTTCATCGCCTCCGCCAATTTCGCCGGTTATCTCGTGGGGGCTTTGGGTGCCAGCCGCGCCGCGCTGCCGGGTTCGCGGCGGGGCTGGCTGGTGGGGGCTTTGATTGCCAGCGGGGTGACCACGGCGGCGATGGGGTTTTGCGGTTCGGTCGCGGGTTTCATGCTGCTGCGGTTCATGGGGGGTGTTGCCAGCGCACTGGTTCTGATTTTGGCCTCGGCCCTGGTCCTTGATCGTCTGGCGCAGGCCCAGCGTCCCGGCCTGGCGTCGCTGCACTTTGCCGGGGTTGGATTGGGCATCACCCTATCGGCGGCGATCGTCGCAGCGCTGCTGGCTGGCGGCCTAAGCTGGGACCGCATGTGGCAGGCCTGCGGCGGCCTCTCGCTGATCGGCGCCGGGCTGGTGTGGCGGTTGTTGCCCGCGTCTGAGCCGATGGCCGCACCGGCTGTCCCCGGCGGGGCGGCACCACGCGACCCGCGCTTGCGGCGGATGACAATTGCCTATGGATTGTTTGGGTTTGGCTATGTGATCACCGCGACCTTCCTTGTTGCGATCGTGCGGGCCACGCCGGCGGTTCAGGCGTTGGAGCCGATCATTTGGATTGTGGTGGGATTGGCGGCGGCGCCGTCGGTGATGGTGTGGACGTTCCTGGGGCGCCGGTTTGGTTTGAGCACGGCCTTCGCTTTGGCGGCGCTGACCGAGGCGGCCGGTGTGCTCGCCAGCGTGCTGCGTCCGGATAGCGCCGGCATCTGTGTCGCGGCGGTGCTGGTCGGGGGAACGTTCATGGGACTGACGGCGCTGGGTCTCATGCTCGGGCGGTCGCTGGCGCGGGGGGATCCGCGCCGGGTCATGGCGGCGATGACGGGGGCTTTTGGGGTTGGTCAGATTGTGGGGCCGCTGGTGGCGGGGGTGGCATCGGATGCGTTTGGCGGGTTTGCCGTGCCCTCGATCGCGGCGGCGGCGGCGTTGGTCCTCGCCGCCTGGCTGGCACACCGGTCCGGGTCTGCTATGACGTAATGAAACCATCGCGGATCGGAGTGAGCGACATGACCCAACCACAAGACTGGCTCGGCCTGGCCGGCAAGCTCTGCGTTGTCACTGGTGCCGG
>CAIUPC010000690.1 GCA_903900905.1 uncultured Acetobacteraceae bacterium | reverse complement strand
TGCTGATCTCTATCGGCGTCTGGGCCGGGGAGGCAGCGGGCTGGCTCACCGGCATGGGACCCGCGACGCGGGATCTGCTGCACTGGGTCTCCGCCCTGATCGCGCTGCCGGCCATCGCCTCTGCCGGCATGCCGTTTTTCGCATCCGCCGCCGCCGCGCTGCGCTACCGCCGCACCAATATGGATGTGCCCATCAGCGTCGGGGTCGTGCTGGTGACGGCGATGAGCCTGCGGGAGACGCTGGCCCACGGGCCGCACACCTATTTCGATTCCGCCATCACGCTGTTGTTCTTCCTGCTGATTGGCCGGGTGCTGGATCATCGCGCCCGCGGCCAGGCCCGCGCCACGGCGGAACAACTGCTCACCTTGCGCGCGGCGGATGTCGCGGTGCTGCGGGACGACGGCACCACCGTTCGGCGGGCCCAGCATACCGTCGCCCCGGGCCATCGCATCCTCGTCGGCATGGGCGAACGGATTGGTGTCGATGGCGTGGTGGAGCGCGGCAGCGCCGCGATCGACACCAGCCTCGTGACCGGCGAAAGCCTGCCCGTGCCCGTCCAGCCCGGCATCGCGGTCTTCGCTGGCACCCTGAACCTGGGCGAGCCCCTGGTCATCCGCGCCACCGCCACCGGCGACACCACGCTTTTGGCCGATTGCGTGCGCCTGATCGAGGCGGCAGAGGCCAGACGCTCCCGCTTCGTGGTGCTGGCTGACCGGGTGGCACGGCGCTATGCGCCGGCGGTGCATGTAACGGCGTTGGCGACCTTCGTCTGGTGGTATGCGGTTCAGGGCGTGGCGTTGAATCAGGCGCTACTGACCGCGAGCGCGGTGCTGATCATCACCTGCCCCTGCGCTTTGGCGCTGGCGGTGCCGGCGGTGCAGGTCATCGCGACCTCCCGCCTGTTTCGCGCCGGGGTGCTGCTGAAATCCCCCACCGCGCTGGAACGGCTGGCCGAAGTCGATACCATCGTGTTCGACAAGACCGGCACGCTGACCGAGCCGGTTCTGGCCCTCGATCTGGCGGGCATTGACGCAGCGGACCTGAGCGCGGCCGCATCCCTGGCGGCGAACAGCCGCCACCCGCTGGCCCGCGCATTGGTCGCGGCGGCCGGGCCGGTGGCGGCGGCCAGCGGCGTCACCGAACATCCCGGCGAGGGGCTTTCCGCCGGCAGCGCCCGCCTGGGCAGCCACGCCTTCTGCCGGATTGCCGACGGCGATACCGCCGCCACGCCGGGGCTTTGGTTCACCCGCCCTGGCCGCCAGGCAATTCGGTTTCAGTTCACCCAACGGTTGCGCCCGGATGCGGTGCAAACCGTCGCACGGCTGCGGTCGATGGGGCTCTCGATCCATCTGCTGTCCGGCGACCATCGCCAGGCCGTGGCACCGATCGCAGCGGCGCTGGGGATCGAGAGTTGGCATGCCGGCTGCTCCCCCGTCGTGAAGACGGCCATGATCGACGCCCTCACCAGCCACGCACATCGGGTCCTGATGGTGGGCGATGGGTTGAACGACAGCCCGTCTTTGGCCGCCGCGCATGTCTCCGCCTCCCCTTCCAGCGCGGCCGATATCAGCCAAACGGTGGCCGACGCGGTGTTTCAGGGCGGGAACCTCGCCCCGGTCGCGCTGCTGGTGGCCACCGCGCGGCGGGCGCGGGCGGTGATGCGGCAGAACCTGGTGCTCGCTATCGGCTATAATGTGCTGATGGTGCCGCTGGCGGTGGCAGGCTGGGTCACGCCCTGGCTGGCCGCGGCGGCGATGTCGAGTTCGTCGCTGCTGGTCATGGCCAACAGCTTCCGCCTGCACCGGGGACTAAAGTCTCGGGAATTAATAGCAGAAGCCGGCAATATTGACCCCTGGCCGGTGCCCGCCCCCCGTCATGCCGACGAAGGTCGGCATCC
>CAIUPC010000689.1 GCA_903900905.1 uncultured Acetobacteraceae bacterium | reverse complement strand
GGTTGGGGGGAGGGGGCAATCCCCCCGAAACTGTGCCTTTTCACCCCTCCCCCCGGCCCCCTCCCTCAAGGGGAGGGGGAGACACCATGGGTTAACATCAGGGGCGGCTGGTATAACGCTGCAAAGTCGTGGATGCCGACCTCCGTCGGCATGACGGCGTTGGGACGCTGCCGGTGAGTGAACGTCATCGCGGGCGGATATCAGACCCGCAGCGCCAGCTGCCGCAACGCGCGATCCAGCCATTGCGCGGTCAGCTTCTCCTGCGTGCCGTTCTGCCGCAGCCGCTCGTTCAGCGCCCCGAAATCCACCCAATCCAGCTTCTGATCCTGATTGAAGCAGGAGAAAACCACCGTCCGCTCCCCCGTCACCGGATCGACATGCGGCTGGAGGCACTGGGCGCAGACTTCTTTCATCATGCACTGCATCGGCGAGTTGATGGAGCCGATGGCGACATGGCCCGGCTTCAGATAGGGCGCCAGAACCGCATGCCGCGCCAGGCCCACCGCGTTCATCATCCGATCCGACCCAATCGCAATCAGGTGGTCGGCTTCGGCCAACGGTACGCCTTGCGCGCCCAGCGCGCCGGAGCCATAGGCGGCCATCGCCTCGACGATATTGCCGACGAAGGTGCGATCCTGTGGCCGGTCGGGGTTGGTCGCGAAGCCCGGCGCCTCATCGCAGCACCAGACGATCGTATCGGCCGCACGCTCGATCTCTTCGACCTTGTAACGGTCGCGCAGGGCCTTGTAGCCGGCGAAGTAAATGACTTTGGACCCGGCCGTGCGCATGGCCGAACCGATGGAGAACAGCACCGCGTTGCCCAATCCGCCGCCCACCAGGGCCACCGTCGAGGCCTCCGGAATATGCGTCGCCATGCCGGTCGGTCCCATCAGCACCACCGGCTCGCCTGGCTTCAGCATCGCGCAAAGGTCGGAACTGCCGCCCATTTCCAGCGCGATCACACTCACCAATCCGGCGTCCGGATCGGTCCAGGCGCCGGTCATCGCCAGACCTTCCATGCCCAGCACGGTGTCTTCGGTGCGCGGTGCCAGGACCTCATGGTTCTGCAAGCGATAGAACTGGCCGGGTTTGAACGCCCGGGCGGCGGCTGGGGCGCGGACCACGACTTCGACGATCGTGGGCGTCAGGCGGTTCACCGCATGAACCGTCGCACGCAACGAGTCGCGGCAGCGGGCGATCAGTTCGGCGCCCTCGACCGGGGAGGCCTCGATCGCCGCCAAGGCGCGAGAGACAACGGGATAGCCGCGCTTGGCGCCGCCCATGGCTTTCACCACGTTGCCGAAGAAACTCGGGTGCAGATCGCCAAAGAAGCTGATGAAGCGGCCCGAGGCATCGCGATGCATCAGCACCTGCGCCTCGGCCGGCTTCGCCATGGCGCGTTCCGGGGTGACTTTGGCGCCGGTGTCGTCCACCGCCTGGAAATAGCGGCCGTCGAGTTCGATGCGGCCGTCCTCGCGCGCCAGCACGGTATTGGGCTGAGTGCCGGCTGCCACCAGGATGGCACGGGCGGGCAGCACCGCCTCGGACCCATCAGCGCGTTTGACCCGCAGCGCGGCGGCATGGCCGTGGCGGTCGGTTTCGACGGCGAGGGGGGTGAGGCCCTCGGCGAAGCGGACGGCTTCCTCCATCGCTTTGGCCACTTCCTCGTGGTTCAGCGTGTAGGACGGGCTGTCGATCAACCGGCGGCGATAGGCGACCGTGGCGCCGCCCCAGCTGTCGAGCAGTTGCGCGATGCGGGCGGTGCGGCCCTCCGCCGCGGCGGCGGCGCGTTCGGCGGCGATGGTGGCGGCATGGGCCAGGAATTCGTCGGCGGTTTCGGCTTCCTCTGCCGACCAGCGGGCACGCACGCGATCGGCGCCGCGTTCGGCGACGAGGGTTGCATACCGCGTGGAGAATTTCTCCACCTGGCGGACATAGTAAGCGAGGCTCTCGGTCGCGGTATCGATCGCGGTCAGGCCGCCGCCAATCACCACCACCGGCAGGCGGATCTGCAGATTGGCGATGGAATTGGCTTTGGCCGCGCCGGTCAGCTGCAAGGCCATCAGGAAATCGGACGCCTGCCGCACGCCGCGCGCCAGGCCGTTGGGGATATCCAGCACCGTCGGCTTGCCCGCGCCCATGCAGAGCGCGATGTGGTCAAAGCCCATCGCCCAGGCATCGTCGATGCCCATGGTGGCGCCGCCGCCAAAGCGCACCCCACCGAAATGCGCGAACTGCGCGCGGCGTTCCAGCAGCAGCCGCACCAGCTTCAGGTAGTTCTTGTTCCAGCGCACGGTGATACCGTACTCGGCCACGCCGCCGAACCCGGCCAGAACGCGGTCGTCCAGGT
>CAIUPC010000688.1 GCA_903900905.1 uncultured Acetobacteraceae bacterium | reverse complement strand
CCGCGATCCAGCCGCCGAAGCCAAAGCCGATCATGGTGGTGTTGGGGGGGGCGCTGTCGAGCACGTCCTGATAGAGGTTGATCAGATCATACATCGTATCGAAATCGGTCGGCATCGGGCTGGCGCCGAACCCGGGGTGGGAGGGAATGGTCATCTCCCCGTGCCGACCCAGCAGCGGCAGAAACGGCGCGTTGGGGCTGATCGGATTGGTCCCGTGCACCAGCAGGATCGGGTCGCCCTCCCCCTGCCAGAGCGTCTCGAGATCGAGGGTTCCGACCCGCATCATTCCGCCGCCACCTTCACTGTTTCCTCAATCGCCGGCAGATCGGCCAGTTGCGGCAGGACCTCCTTCGCCGCGAGGTTGAAACTCTTCTGCGCCTGGGCGTGGGTCACCAACCCCTGGCGGGTCATCATGATGATCCGCCCGACGCCGCCGACGCGCTGGCGGAAGTCCTTGATCGGGCGGGCGACGGTATCGGGATTGCCGCAGAACATCTGGCCCTGGGCGATCAGGCTGGCCACGCTCATATCCGTCGGCCGTTTGGAGGCCCCGCCGCGCCAGACCGCCGGCGCCATCTCCGGCGCCACCGCGCCCGGCTGGAATTTCGAGAATTGCGGCGCGCTCTTGATGCTGACGGTCAGGAACCAGGGGATTTTCTGGCCAATCCGCATGGCTTCCTCGTCGGTGTCGCCGACATAGCAGAACGCCATGTAGGAGAACCGGTCCTCCCCGGCTTTTGGCAGCCCGGCGACCGCGCGGGCCTGCTTGTACGCGTCGTACGCCTTGCGCGTGCGGTCGTAGCCGCCGAACAGCAGCGTGTTCACGTAACCACGCCGACCGAGTTCGGCGCATGTGGGGAGATCGCTGGTGGCGGCCCAGAAATCCGGGCGCGGCGACTGGTAGGGGCGTGGCCAGACGTTGACATGGGGGTGGGTGAAGAACTTGCCCTCCCAGCTGAACGGGCCGGTATGGGTGGTCAGCGACTTCTCGATCAGGTCGATCGCCTCCCACTCCCGCTCGCGGATCAGCATGGGGTTGGCATTGCCCGACACCATCTCCGTCGCGCCGGATTTCACGAAGCCGATGTCGAGCCGCCCGCGGGAGATAACGTCGATCGTCGCGTATTCCGTCGCCACCCGCACCGGATCGGGGCGCACCGTGATCAGCGTGCCCAAAGACAGAATGCGCACCTTCTTGGTGAAATTCGCGACGATGCCGGTGATGACCGGGCTGGCGGCCCAAAGGTTGTTGATGCCGGAGTGATGCTCGTTGGTGACGATATGCAGGCCGAGCTCGTCGCAGAGCCGGTATTCGTCGAACACTTCCTCATATAGCTTCGCCGCGATCTCGGGATCGCAATGCTGGCTGGGCAGGCTGGCGCGCACGGAATCCGCCGCATCCAGCACTTCGGCCGGCACGAAGGGGTACGGGTTCTCGCAATGGTTCCAGAGTTCGATGGAGGTCATGCCTTTTCCTCGACAACATCGTCCAGCGGCTTACCGGCGGTTTCCGGAGCGATAAACAGGAAGATACCGGCGGCAGCGAAGGTCAGCACCATCGGGAAGATGAAACCGAGCGAAATATGCTCCATCGCATTGCCCGCGATCCAGGGCGGAATGGTGGGCGCCCAACTGACGACAAAGCCCACCACCAAAGCGAAGCTGGCCTGCACGGAACCGCGGATTTGCGCCGGAAACAGCTCGTTCACATAGGCATAGCTGCCGGAGCCGTAATGGCCGGTGACGAAGAAATTCAGGCCCAGGCCGAGCCAGAAGATCTCACTGACGCTCCAACGCCCGAAGATGACCGCCACGAAAAAGCAACCACCGATCCCCGCGAATAGCGGCACCGCGATCTTCTTGCCGAAGCGGTTGGAAATCCAGCCGCAAATCCAATAGGCAAAGGTCGAGCAGCCCAGCCAGATCGCCACCCAGTCGGTGGATTGGGCGAAGGGGATGCCAACTTCTTTCACCAGCCAGGTGGTCTGCCAGGCGGAAAAGGATGGGTAGGCGCCAAGATAGACCACCTGAATGCAGAAACCGAGGAATGCACGGCCGGGATAGAGCCGCCAGGGCAGCAGCAGATCTGGCCGCTGCCGCTTGCCGAGGCTCTGCCGATGCGAACGGGCGGCGATGAAGGGGTCCGTCTCCCGCATTTTCACCCAGGCGACTACCAGCAGGATGACGCAAAGCGCGTCGAAGAAGAACAGCGACCGCCAGCCGAAGCGCGGCACCATGAACCCGGCCAGCAGCGCGGTCATCATATAGGCCAGAGGGACGGAGCTATTGAGGAACGACAGCAGCCAGGCCCGGAACGATGGCGGCACCGTTTCGGCCAGCACCATATAGTTGATGGTGCCGGTATTGCGCGGGATCGCGGCCAAAGCGAGCAAGGTGCTGAGTTGCAGGAAATTGCCGGCAAAACCAATCAACGGCGCGGTCAGGGTGTAGCCCGCCAGCACCGCGATGAAGGCGGGTTTGCGCCCCATCCCATCGGCGATGATCAGCACCCCGAACCAGCCGATAAGCCCGACCCAGGCCGCGACCGTCTGAGCAAAGCCCAGCTGCGTGCCGGTAATCCCGAACTCCTTCAGGATATGCGGCGTCGACAGGCTGATTGCCCGGGTTTCCTCACCCAGAAAGACGTTGCAGAGGAACGTAAGGGCGATGACCAGGATGACGTAGGGCGTCAGCCCGGATTTGGCTTTCTCCATCGCCCTGGCCTCAGCCGAGGCGGCGGCGATACAGCGCGATCAGACGCTCCCAATGCAGTTCGGCACCGTGCTTGTCGTAGACAGAGCGCTGCGGGAAGGCGAAGCCATGATGCACGCCGGGGTAGATTTCCAGCTCACCGGAATTCCTGGACGCGTCGAACAGCGCCTTGAGTTCGGCCACCATCGGCAGCGGCGCGAGTTCGTCGTGTTCGGCGCAGCCGATATAGAGCTCGCCCTTGGCCTTGGCCAAAGTCAGATGCGGGCTTTCCTCGTT
>CAIUPC010000687.1 GCA_903900905.1 uncultured Acetobacteraceae bacterium | reverse complement strand
TTGCGGGGCTGGATGTCCAGCAGGCAGAGCCAGCCGGACGCTTCTCCGGTCGCGACCGGGCGGACGACCCAGGGCATGTAGTCCGGGTTGGAGGCGAGGTCGTTGATGTAGCGTGCCATTGCCTCGGCCGAAGCGAAGGGGCCGGCGCCGAGATAGGCCCAGCTGTCATCGCCCCCTTGGGCGGCACGCCAGAGTTCGGCGGCGTGGCGGGGATGCAGCGGCTCCAGCACCGCGTAATGACCGCGCAGGGCCGCCCGCGCCGGGAAGGGGCGGGGTGTGGTGTCGATCGCGGGGCCGATGGGCGGTGGCATGGCGGTTTCCTTATTTTGTAGGCGGGACGAGTCGCGCTGCGTTATGGTGCCGGGCGAGGCGGCGCGGAATGTCCAATACGGGCGTACCCGGCAGACCGCCTGCCAATCAAGGGAGTGATCAATGATCCGCCTCACGATGCTTGCTACGGTCTGCTCGTTCAGCCTCATGGGTGCCGCCACGGCCGCGCGGATTTCGTTCGAAGCCGCGCTTGACGGCAAAAGCGAGGTGCCCGCCAAAACCACGGAGGGCGCGGGCCAGGCGCTGGTCACGCTGGATACCGTTACGAAGATGATCAGCTACACCATCACCTTCCAAGGGCTGAGCGGCCCGGCCGCTGCGGCGCATTTTCACGGCCCGGCCGCATCTGGCGCCAATGCCGGGGTCGCCGTGCCTATCGGCGGCAAGGAGCCGCAGAGCCCGGTCTCCGGGACCGCCACCCTGACCGATGACCAGATCAAGCAGCTTGAGGCCGGGATGTGGTACGTGAACATCCACACGGCTGCCAACCCCGGCGGCGAAATCCGCGGCCAGGTGGTGCGCCCGGGGATGGGCGGGCATGGCATGGGCGGCATGGCGATGCCGCATGGGAATATGGCGCATGGCGCTGCCATGCCTCATGGGAACACACCCCAGGGGAACACACCAATGAAGCACTGAGCCCCGGCCGGGTTGAGAACTGAGGACGGCGGCGCTACCCTTCCGATGTGAAAGGCTTCCGCACAAGGCGAGGGCAGGGGGTAACGCCCCGGCCCGTCGCCAGACCGTCGAGAAGCCACATATCGGAAGGGAAACAGTGCCATGCCGTTCTATGAAAGAGGCGACGTCCGCATCCATTACCAGGAAGCCGGCTCCGGCTTTCCGCTGCTGATCATCCCCGGTGGCGGGTTGAACTCCACCATGGGATTTCATACCGGCAGCGCGCCCTATAACTCCATGACGGAGTTCTCCGGTGAGTATCGTTGCATCACGATGGACCTGCGCAATGCCAATGGCGGCCAGTCCTCCGGCCCGGTGGAGGTGGATCGCCCCTGGGATTCCTACGCCGACGATCATCTCGGGCTGATGGATCATCTCGGCATCGACAAGTTCATGGTCATGGGCTTTTGTATCGGCGGTCCGTTCATCTGGAACCTGCTGCGCCGCGCCCCCGATCGTATCGTCGCCGCCGTGCTCGCCCAGCCCAGCGGCTTCCGGCCCGAGTTGCCGGACCAGTTCTATAACAACAACATTACCGGCTGGGGCCCGCCGCTCTGCGCCCGCCGACCGGATGTGACCATGGAGATTGTGGACGCGTTTCTGAACAAGATGTACCGGGACCCGGCTGATTTCGTGTTCACCGTCAGCCGCGATTTCGTGCGCGCCTGCCCGACCCCAGTGCTGATCCTGCCCGACGACGTGCCGGCGCATCCTTACGCGGTGGCGATGGAATCGGCGATGCTGTCGCCAAACGCGGAAGTCAGCCTGTACCCGTGGAAGGAGCCGAAGGAACGCATCCCCCTCGCGGTGCGGCATGTCCGCAGCTTTCTGCGGGCGCACCGGCCGGCTGCCTGACGCCGGGACGGTTCCGGCGCATTGAAAAGGTGGCCGCCCGCGCAGGCGGCCACCATTCAGGTTACGGAATGTTCTTGTGCGACCCGTCGCAACGCGGCGCCTTGCCGGTGATCTTGCAGCCGCAGAAGCTGACGACGCCCGAGGTCTCAGCCTCGAACTACATCGGGCTGAAGCTGCTGCCTTTCTGCGACCCGTCGCAGAACGGCTGCTTGCCGCTTTTGCCGCAGGAGCACCACCAATAGGATTTTCCGGCTTCGACTTCGACCTTGTAGGAGCCCTTCTG
>CAIUPC010000686.1 GCA_903900905.1 uncultured Acetobacteraceae bacterium | reverse complement strand
GCCTGCAGGTTCTCCAGCGTCAGCCCCGGCGCCATGCCCAGGACCACGAAGCCGCGCTCGGTCACGTCGAGCGTGGCGAGGTTGGTATAGACCCGCTTCACGCAGCTTTCCGCCGTCAGCGGGTAGGAGCATTTGGTCACCAGCTTGGACGACCCGTCCTTGGTGGTGTGGTCCATGATCACCCACAGACGCTTGGCGCCGGCCGCCAGATCCATCGCGCCGCCCACGGCCGGGGCGGTGTCATTCTCCGACGTGGCCCAGTTGGCGATGTCGCCGTTATCGGCCACCTGAAACGCGCCGAGCACGCACAGATCCAGATGCCCGCCGCGGATCATCGCGAAGCTGTCGGCATGGTGGCAGATGCTGCCGCCGGAGCGCAGCGTGATGTACTGCTTGCCGGCATTGATCAGCCAGGGCTCGATCGCGTCCTTGGCCGGGGCCGGGCCCATGCCGAGAATCCCGTTCTCGGAATGGAAAATCACCTCCCGATCCAGCGGCACATGATCCGCCACCAGGGTCGGAATGCCGATGCCGAGGTTGACGTACCAGCCCTCGGGAATATCGGTGGCGGCGCGCTGCGCCATTTGCACGCGGTTGAAAGGCTTGAATTCGGAGTCGGACATGCGGGTCTCTCCTTCAGAAGCTGCCGGGGTCGCCATAGGGGATGTGCAGGACGCGGTCGACGAAGATGCCGGGCGTGTGGATGTTGTCGGGATGGAGATCCCCAAGGCCGACGACATGCTGGGTCTGCACGATGGTCGTCTTGGACGCCATCGCCACCACCGGGTTGAAGTTCCGGCCGGCCAGCTTGTAGGTCAGGTTGCCCCAGCGATCTGCCTCCCAGGCTTCCACCAGGCCCACGTCGCCATAGAGTGCGTTTTCCAGGATATAGGTGCGGCCGTCGATTTCACGGTGCTCCTTGCCGACAGCCATCTTGGTGCCGACACCGGTGGCGGTGAAAAAGGCGGGCACGCCGGCGCCGGCGGCGCGCATGCGTTCGGCGATGGTGCCCTGCGGGACGATCTCCAACTCGATCTGCCCGGCGCGATACAGGGTTTCGAACACCACGGGATCGGAGGAGCGCGGGAAGGAGCAGATGATTTTCCGCACCCGGCCGAGTTCCATCAGCCGCGCGAGGCCGACATGGCCCGAGCCGGCGTTATTGGCGGCGACGGTCAGGTCCTTGGCACCCTGTTCGATCAGCCCATCGATCAGCGCATTGGGCTGACCCACGGAACCGAAACCGGCCAGGAGCACGGTGGAGCCGTCTTTGATGCCAGCCATGGCATCGGCCATGGACTGGACGATCTTGTTGATCATGCGTCGGGTTCCCTCCGGGAGGCGTTTTCTGGGAAGGGTTTAGCGCCGGGGGAGGGGAGCGGGCAAGGGTGAGGCGGTTGGCCGAATTATACTGATTGGTATTTATATCCACTATCTGGTATGTCGTCTCATCGCCGCGTCCCCACAGCGTCTCCGTTAAAAGGCCCGACACCATGAGCATGACCCTCGAACGCCCAACCATCGAGCAGCAAATCGAACATTTCGACGTCCTGATCGTCGGCGCGGGCATCTCCGGGGTCGGTGGTGCCTATCATCTGGTCGACCAGATGCCGGGCACCAGCTTCGTGGTGCTGGAATCGCAGGAAACCTTCGGCGGCACCTGGACCACCCATAAATATCCGGGCATCCGATCCGACTCCGACCTCCACACCTTCGGCTACCGCTTCAAGCCCTGGGTCGGCGCCCCCATCGCCACGGCGGAGGAAATCAAGAAATACATGGGTGAAGTGATCGAGGAAAATCACCTCGCGCCGCATATCCGCTACAAGCACCGCATCGATCGCGCCAGCTGGTCGAGCAAGGAGGCGCTCTGGACCGTCGATGCCACGAACACCGCCACCGAGGAAAAGCGCCGCTTCACCTGCGACTTCCTGTGGATGTGCCAGGGCTATTACCGCCATTCGGAAGGTTACACCCCGGAATGGGCCGGCATGGCCGATTTCCAGGGCCGGATCGTGCATCCGCAGACCTGGCCCACCGATCTGGATTACGCCGGCAAGAAAGTGGTCGTGATCGGCTCCGGCGCCACCGCCGCGACCGTGGTGCCGGCGATGGCCAAGGATGTCGCGCATATCACGATGCTGCAACGCTCCCCCACCTATTTCCGGGCCGGGCGCAACGCGATTGAAATCGCGGAAACCCTGCGCGAATTGCAGATCAATGAGGAGTGGATCCACGAGATCACCCGCCGCAAGATCCTGCACGACCAATCCCTGTTCGCCAAACGAACCTTCGAGGAACCGGAAACCGTTAAGCAGGAGCTGCTGTCCGGGGTCCGCTCCTATCTCGGCGACGATTACGACATCGACAAGCACTTCACCCCGTCCTACCGTCCCTGGCGGCAGCGTCTGGCCTTCGTGCCGGATGGCGATCTGTTCAAGGGCATTGCCAGCGGCAAGGCATCCGTCGTCACGGATGAGATCGACCGCTTCGTCGCCAACGGCATCCTGCTGAAATCCGGCACGGTGCTGGAG
>CAIUPC010000685.1 GCA_903900905.1 uncultured Acetobacteraceae bacterium | reverse complement strand
CTGCTGGCTTTGGGGGATCGCGCCTACGCGCAGTTCTGTGAAACCGGCCGCCGCTTCGATGAGCGGTTTGTTGAGCTGGGCGCGACGCGGGTGGCGGACCGGATCGAATGTGACCTCGATTTCGAGACCGAGGCGAACAGCTGGATCGACTCCATTCTGCCGAAGCTCAAGCCGGCGGACGAACCCGCGGCGGCGGAGCATGCGGTCATTCATGTCGATTTCGCCCGTCCCGCCGTTGAGGGGCCGACCCGCAACCACCCTTTCGCGGCGGAGGCGACCGAGCATGTGCGCCTGTCCGGCAGTCGCTCAACGTCGGAAACGCACCATATCGCGGTGTCGCTGGAGGGTTCGGGCATTGCCTACGAGCCGGGTGACGCGCTGGGCATCGTGCCGAAGAATGATCCGGTCCTGGCCGATTCCGTGCTGTCCGCGGTCGGTCTGTCCGGCGATGCCTCGCTGCGTACGACGTTGATCGAGCGGCTGGACATCACCACCCTGACCGCAAAGCAGATCACCGACTTCCAGGCCCTGACCGGCTTTGCCCCGCCGGATGCGGACTGGTCCAAGGGGCGGCAGATCATCGATCTGCTGGAAGCGGGCGATACCAAACTGACCCCGGCGCAACTGACCAAACTGCTGCGGCCGTTGCCGCCGCGGTATTACTCCATCGCCTCGAGCCGCAAGGCGGTGGGCGAGGAAGCCCATATCCTGGTGGCCGGCGTTCGCTATCAGACCCATGGCCGTGCCCGGCAGGGTGTCGCCTCCATCGACATGCTCGACCGTGCCCGGGACCGGTTCAACGTGTTTTTGAGCCCGAGCAGCCACTTCCGCCTGCCCGCCGACAATGACCGCCCCATCATCATGATCGGGCCGGGCACCGGTGTCGCGCCATTCCGGGCTTTCGTGCAGGAACGCGAAGCTGTCGGCGCCAAGGGCCGCAACTGGCTGTTCTTCGGCCATCGCAACTACATGCACGACTTCCTGTATCAGCTTGAATGGCAGGATTGGCTGAAAAGCGGCGTGCTGAGCCGCATGGACGTCGCCTTTTCCCGGGATCAACCGGAAAAGCGCTACATCCAGCACGCGATGTGGGATGCCCGCGTTGAACTGGCCGCCTGGCTGCGGGATGGCGCCAATATCTATGTCTGCGGCGACCTGGAATTCATGGCCCCCGACGTGCACGCCATGCTGCTGCGCATTCTCGCGGATCAGGGTGGCCACGACCCGGCCAAGGCGAAGGCCGAACTCGACGCGATCCGCCGCGCTGGCCGCTACCTCCGCGACGTTTACTGAGAGACAAGACCGATGAACGAGATCCGGAAGCTCTCCGCCAACGAGCACATCAAGACCAACAGCAACTTCCTCCGCGGCACGATCGCGGAGGGGCTGACCATCGTCCACACCGGCGCGTTGGCCGACGATGACACGCAGCTGACCAAGTTCCACGGCATCTATCAGCAGGATGACCGCGATCTGCGCGCCGAACGCGGCAAGCAGCGGATGGAGAAGGCGTTCAGCTTCATGGCCCGCATGCGCGTGCCGGCCGGCATTCTGACGCCGGCGCAATGGCTGGCGGCGGAGAAGGTGGCCAAGGAACGCGCCAACGGCACCCTGCGCCTGACCACGCGCCAGACCATCCAGTATCACGGCATCATCAAATCCAATCTGCGCCCGGCGATCGCGGAGCTCAGCACCGCGCTACTCGACACCATCGCGGCCTGCGGTGACGTGAACCGCAACGTCGTGGCCTCGGTCGATCCCTGGCTGCCCGCCGGGCACAAGGCTGTGACCAGGCTTGCCAATGACATCGCCACGCACCTGCTGCCGCGGAGCCGCGCCTGGCACGAAATCTGGCTGGGCGAAGAGCGGGTCGTGGGCGGGGAGGAAGAAGACGAGCCCATCTACGGCCGCACCTACCTCCCCCGTAAATTCAAGATCGGCGTCGCCTTGCCGCCACACAACGATGTCGATGTGTTCGCCCAGGACCTCAGCTTCGTGGCGATCGAAGCGGCGGGAAAAATTGTCGGCTATAACGTGATCGCCGGCGGCGGCATGGGCATGACCCATGGTGAGCCCGACACCTATCCGCGCTCGGGCAGCATCCTGGGCTTCTGCCCGCCGGATCAGGCGGTCGATGTGGCGGAGAAAGTGGTCACGACCCAGCGCGATTTCGGCGACCGGTCCGACCGCAAGCACGCCCGCCTGAAATACACGATCGACCGCATGGGCCTGGACGCCTTCATCGCCGAGGTCAATTCCCGCCTCGGCACGCCGCTGCAACCGGCGCAAGAGATGGTGTTTACCTCAACCGGTGATCGCCTGGGCTGGGCCAAGGGGGAGAAGGGCGCGTCGCATTTCTCACTCTATGTGGAGAATGGCCGCGTGACCGATCTGCCGGGCCGCCCGCTGATGACCGGCCTGCATGAGATCGCAAAGTTGGACGCTGGCCGCTTCATCATCACCGCCAACCAGAACCTGGTCATCGCCGATATCCCGGCCAGCAAGCGCGACGCGGTCGCCGCCCTGATCGAGGAATACAAGCTCGATCAGAAAGTCGGCGGCCTGCGCCAGAACGCGGTGGCCTGCGTGGCGCTGCCCACCTGCGGCCTGTCTTTGGCGGAGAGTGAGCGGTACCTGCCGCATCTGGTGACCCGCCTGGAAGGCGAACTTGAAAAGGTTGGTCTGCGGGACAAGGAAATCACCATCCGCATGACCGGCTGCCCCAATGGCTGCGCCCGTCCCTACATGTCCGAGATCGGTTTGGTTGGCCGCACGCCCGGCCTCTACAACCTCTATCTCGGCGCGGCGCATGAAGGCACGCGGCTGAGCAAACTCTACAAGCGCGATGTCGGCGACGATGCGATCGTTGCCGCTTTGGCGCCGCTGTTCGCGTCATACGCGGCCGAACGCAACGATGGCGAGCATTTCGGCGATTTCGTCGTGCGCACCGCCGTGGTCGCGCGCACCCATGAAGGCCTTGATTTCCACGAGAACCTGTCCCCTGAGCTGAGGAGCTGATCCGATGCCATCCAAGACCAATCGCCTGATTGCCCTGCCAGAAGCCGCCGATACGGCCTGGCTCCCCGGATTACCACATGCGGCCATCGCGCTGGCGATTGCGCCGGTGCTGGGCGTCGCTGCCTGCGTCGCCGGCCTGCTGGTGGCGACATTGGTGAGCTTCATCGTCTATCTGCCGCTGACGGTGCTGACGCTGAACGGCGGCGCGGCATTGGCGGAGGATGCCGAGGCGCCGCCGATGACCTGGCGTGCGCAGGCGGTCTTGCTCGGCCTGTGGACGGTGACCGCCTGGGTGACTGCCTGGATGGCGCTGTAAACGATGCGTGTCCGCTCGTTAGCGTCATGACGGGTCCTTAGCCGGATCCGTGGGCTAACATGGTGAGAGACGGCAGTAAAAGCCGTCATCCCCGGGCTCGTCCCATGGCTGTCCGGTTTAATCTTGAGGCTGGGACTGCCATTTTTTCCGTCATGCTCGGGCTTGACCCGAGCACCGCCAAAGGATTCTGCCGCCAAAAACTATCACGTCTTATACCAGCCCGTGTTGACATTGACTCACCGGCAGCGCCCCAAGGCCGTCATGCCGACGCAGGTCGGCCTCCCCGCCTTTACAGCGTTAGACATGAGAAAGGCGTGGGTGCCGACCTGCGTCGGCATGACGGGGAACGGCGGCCGGCGCGTCATTCATTTTTCGGGTAGGTATTATTCACCGCATGTGCCAATGGCGGTGCTCGGGTCAAGCCCGAGCATGACGAAAGTACATCAGCGCCATCGCTCAATCGTTAAACCGTCATCTCCCGGGCTCGTCAGCGCCGCTACCCAACGGGGAAGGCATAGAGTCGCCATATGTGATCACCCTGTGACCCCGCCAAACAGGCGCTGACAGGCGGGATTCGATCGTGCTATCATTCAGTTCATAGGCAACCGGGGACTGGTCATGGCCTCGACACCATTGGCGTTTCTGGCGTCTCCGCAGGGTATCGAACTCGCGGCGGGGCTGGTCGGCGCTGTCATCGGCATTTTGAAAATTGGCCGGACCGTTCGCGTCAAGGCCTGCGCGATGGTGGTCTTCGGTGCCGCCGGGTTCAGTGCCGCGCATTTTCTGCCGGGCCTGATGGGTGGGGTGGCGCAACCGCCGGGCATGATGAAACCGGCCGACCTCGTCAGCATGGCCACGGCGCCAGCCGGCACCACGCCGGTTGCCGCCACGCCAGCCGGCACCTTGCCCAGTGTCATCACGGCCGCCCCCCCGGTCGCTGCCAGCGCGCCGCCGGAGCCGCCGGCATCGCCGTTCCCCTCGCTGGCCGCGGGCTATGCCGAGAATGCGAAGGCCAGTTTCGCCAAGGTCCAGGCGGCGCTTTCCGGCGCTGACCGGTCCGCGGATGCGCCAGTGCCCGGCGCCGACGCGCGGCGGGAATTCAGCGATCCGCGGCAGGTGAAGATGCCGGGTGCGGGGGCGGCGCCGAAGGTGACCGTGCAGACCCCGACGCCGTCCTACATGATGCCAATCCCCAGCGGGCCGGTGCGCTGAGGCGTCCCCCTCTCGACCGGCGCCAGGGTGCTGGGCAAACTCCGCCTGAAGGAGTTTCGCACCCATGCCCGCCACTCTCAGTTTCGGCCTCGCCGGCCGCCGCGCCCTCGTCACCGGTCACCGCGGCGGCATTGGCTCCGCCATCGCGCGGGTTCTGACCCGCGATGGGGCGGAGGTCATCGGCCTCGATCTGCCCGATTTCGACCTGTCGGACACAGCCACGCTGGAAGAGCGCCTTGCCGGTTTGATCGCCGAGAAGGGGCCGATCGACATCCTGGTCAATAATGCCGGGGTGACGGTGCTGGGCTCGGTGCTGGAGACGCCCCTGGCTGAAGTCGAACGGGTGTTTCAGGTCAATTTCCTCGCCGCTTACGCCCTGATGCGCGCCGTGCTGCCGGGGATGGTCGAGAAGGGCAAAGGCGCCATCGTCAACATCGCCTCCGACCAGGCGTTGATTGGCAAGCAGGTGAGTGCTGCGTATGGCGCGTCCAAGGGGGCGATCGCACAGATTTCGCGCTCCGCCGCGTTGGACTGGGCGCGGCACGGGATCCGGGTCAATTGCATCGCGCCGGGCAGCACCGATACCGCCATGCTGGCGACCGTGATTGGTGATCTGGCGGCGAAGTATCCGGACCGATTTTCGGTCTCCTCCACCGATGCCTACAAGGCCGGGGTGCCGCTGGGCCGCTTCGCCGATCCGGAGGAGATCGCGAACGCGGTGGCGTTCCTGGCCTCGGATGCGGCCTCGTTTATCACCGGGGTGATCCTGCCCGTCGATGGCGGCGGCACCGCGCAATGAAAGTTGCCGTCGTCACCGGTGCCACGCGCGGGATCGGCCTTGCCATCGCCGGCCGGCTGGCGGCGGAGGGCTACCGCGTGGTCCGCACCGCCCGGACCGCGCCCGAGGCGCCCGATCCCGATTTCATCGCCTGCGATGTGTCCGATTCGGGTTCGGTGGCGGCGCTGTTCGCGGCCGTCACCGCCCGATTCGGCCGGGTCGATGCGCTGATCAACAATGCCGGCACCGCCGGCGCCAATGCCCTGGATGGGGATGACGCGCTCTGGCACGCCATCATCGGCTCCAACCTGCATGGCACCTACCATTGCTGCAAAGCGGTGCTGCCGTTGTTGCCCGACGGGACCGGGCGGATCGTGAATATGGCCTCGGTCCTGGGGCTGCGCGGGGTGCCGGATCAGACCGCGTATTGCGCCGCCAAGCACGCGGTCGTCGGCCTGACCCGGTCGTTGGCGCTGGCGCTGGCGCCGCGCGGCATCACGGTCAACGCGCTTTGCCCCGGATGGGTGGCGACGCCGATGGCGGAATCCCGCTACAGGGAACTCGGCATCACGCAGGAGCAAGCCGAAGCCATGATTCCCACCCATCACATCGCCACCCCGGCCGAGATCGCCGATGCCGTGGTTTGGTTGCTGCGCCCGGAGTCGCGCGGCATCACCGGCCACGCGCTGCCCATCGAGGGCGGCGGTCTCGCGCTGCCATGAGCAGGCCCCGCCTCGTCGCGAAACTCTGGGTCAGCATGGCGCTGCGGATGGGTGATCTGAACGGCACCCCGGGCGCGGTGCTGCATAAAGGCGATGCCGATGCCGGCGGCATGCTGGTGGTGCTGCGCGGGCGGGAGGGGCTGTGCGTGCTGTCGCGCATCACCGACCCCGAGGGCGAGATGGCCTGGATCCGCGCCACCGGGGCAGCCCCGGTCGATCAGGAGGCAGCCGATGCCTATGTCGCCCGGCAGATGAAATCCGACCCGGATCTGTGGGTGCTGGAGTTCGATTCCCACAACATGCGGCCGCCGTTCGAGGCGAAGATTGTCTGAGGGGGGAGAGCTTGGAGCATAGGCGTTAAAATAGGGAGGTGATGTGCCCTCATCCGCGGGGTGGTTCCCATGAGCGACGACGGCCACTCTACCCCGTCATCCCCGGGCTTGTCCCGGGGACCAATCGCGGCAGAGGCGGAAACCATGGTCCCCGGGAAAAGCCCGGGGATGACGGATAAAAGAGACCGCCGCCCTCTTATTTAACGCAT
>CAIUPC010000684.1 GCA_903900905.1 uncultured Acetobacteraceae bacterium | reverse complement strand
GTTCCTTCTGGGCGGTTGATCATCGTCGATCGTACGCCGTTCAGCCGCGAATGGGTTGATGCCTCGGATCGCGGCACGTCCAAGCGGAAGGAAGGCTTCCCCTGCCAGACCAATGAGGGCCTGAACATCACAGTCGGCATTTCGGTGGGGGCGTCGGTGCCAGAGGAGAATGCTGCGAAATAACTGTACCGGGTTGGGGTGCTTCCGGGGACCGGTGACCGCACCAATCCGGCGATCATCTTCAATTCGGTCTATTACAGCCGCCGCGTGGCGGAGGTGATGGACGATGTCGGGCGCAAGAAGGTGCAGACCCTGGTTTGCGCCGAGATCACCGCCCGCACTTTCGACAAGGCCAATGCCGAGGCCAACCAGATCATCGAAAACGTCCGCAAATCCGCCACCGAATACTTTGCCTCGGTCGGTATTTCGCTGGACTTCATTGGCTGGGCCGACACCTTCACCTTCGACAAAGAGGTGCAGGACGCGGTGAACCGCCGCTACATCGCCGCCCAGGACCGGGAGATCGCGACGGCCCTGGCGCCGCATGCCGACACTATCCAGAAGCTGGCCGCCGCGCATGCGCTGCGGGCGTTTGGCGACCGCAGCGATGGCAAGCTGCCGACGACCATCGTCGGGCTGCCGCCGGATCTGGGCGGGCTGCTGGGAACCTTGCTGCGGACGGCACCAACGCCGCCCGCGCATTGATCAGCTGATGTCTTCGGCCCGGTAGCCCTGGGCGAACAGCAGCGCCCGGAGATTGGCGTGATCCACCCGGGCGCGTGCCTCCGCCGCGACGATGGGCTTGGCGTGGAAGGCCACGCCCAGCCCGGCTTCGCGCAGCATGTCGAGATCATTGGCGCCATCGCCCACCGCCAGCGTGGCTTTCAGCTGCACCCCGCGTTCGGCGGCGAGATCACGCAGGGTTTCGACCTTCGACGTTCGGTCCAGGATCGGTTCGGCGACGGTGCCGAGGAGCGCACCGTTCTCATGCAGCAACTCATTGGAATGGTGGATGTCGAAACCCACCGCCTCCGCCACCCGGCCGGTGAAGAACGAGAATCCGCCGGAGACAAGGGCCGTCATGGCGCCATGCGCGCGCATGGTGGCGACCAGTTCCTTGGCCCCGCCGGTCAGTTGCACCCGTTCCCAGGTGCGGTCGAGCGCCTCCACCGGCAGGCCCTTCAGCATGCCGACCCGCTCGCGGAGGGCGTCTTTGAAGTCGAGTTCGCCGTTCATGGCGCGGGCGGTGATGGCGGCGATCTTCTCCCCGATACCGGCGAAGGCGGCGAGTTCGTCCAGGGTTTCGCTGGTGATGATGGTGCTGTCCATATCGGCGATCAGCAGGCCTTTGCGGCGGCCGCGGGGGCGGACCACGATGGCATCCACGGGGGCGCCGTCGAGGGACTTGCGCACGATCTCCATATCCGGCACGCCGGTCAGCGGGATATCCACCGCCTCCCCCTCCGACAGCGTTATCGGCAGGCCGGCGCGGAGCGCGTCGCGGACGGCGGATGTGATGGCCGGGGTGAGCGTGAAGGCGTCGCGGTTGGCGACGAGGGTCAGGATATAGTGCATGATGGGATGGTTCCTGACAGCGCGGCGGGTTGGGTGCAACGGGGATTCCGTCGCACCTGCCTTTCGAAGATGAGCGTATAAAACCCAGATATGACCGAAAAGCGTGCCCTTCTGGTCGCCGGCCCGACTGCCAGCGGCAAATCCGCGCTCGCCATCGCTTTGGCGGAGCGTTTGGATGGCGTGGTGATCAACGTGGACTCCATGCAGGTTTACCGCGAATTGCGGGTTCTGACGGCACGGCCCAGCGTCGCGGAGGAGGCCCAGGTTCCGCACCGGCTGTACGGCGTCCGCCCGGCCGCGGAGCCTGGCAGTGCCGCCTGGTGGCGGGCTGAGGCGCTGGCGGCGATGGATGCCGCGCATGCGGCGGGGGTGCTGCCGATACTGACGGGCGGGACGGGGATGTATTTCGCGGCGCTGACGCAGGGGCTGGCGGATATTCCCGACCCCGGACCGTTGGCGCGGGAGGAAGCGCGGTCCCTGCTGGCGCGCCTTGGGCCGGAGGAACTGCATGCCGGGCTGAGTAAGGTCGATCCCGCCACCGCGGCGCGGCTGAAACCGGCTGATAGCCAGCGCATCGCCCGCGCCTGGGAGGTCTGGCGCGGCACCGGGATTGGCCTGGCCGCCTGGCAGAACCGGCGGGGCGAACCGGCGCCGTGGGATTTCTTTGCCGTGCAGCTCGATCCACCGCGCGACGCGTTGCGGGCGGCGATCGCGACCCGGTTCGATGCCATGCTGGCGGCGGGGGCGCTGGAGGAGGTGCGGGCGCTGCTGGCGCTGAACCTGGACCCCGCTTTGCCGGCGATGCGGGCGCATGGGGTGCCGGAATTGTCGGCTTATTTACGGGGTGAAACCTCGCTGGAATACGCCGGGATGCGCACGGGAATGGTCACGGGCCAGTACACCAAGCGCCAGGCGACCTGGTTCCGCCACCACCGATTGGCTGATCTGTCCCACACGCATACGATCAATGCGCGTTTTGACAATTCTACGCAATTATCGGAAAGGTTGACGACGGAAATCTTGGCATTTCTTCAAAATCCCGCTTGACGCATCGCAGCATCGGCCCTAGGTCTGCGCCTCTTTCCAAGAACGGGAACCTGTACCATGTCCGCCGAAGCTCCCCAGTCCGGTGCTGAAATCCTCCTGCGCGCTCTGAAAGAGCAAGGCGTAGAGGTCATCTTTGGCTATCCGGGCGGCGCGGTACTGCCGATTTACGATGCGATCTTCAATCAGAATTCGATCCGCCACGTGCTCGTGCGCCAGGAAGGCGGCGCGGTGCATGCGGCGGAGGGTTATGCGCGGTCCACCGGCAAAGTCGGCGTGGTGCTGGTGACCTCCGGCCCCGGTGCGACCAACGCGGTGACCGGCCTGTGCGATGCGCTGATGGACAGCATCCCCATCGTCTGCCTCACGGGGCAGGTGCCGACCCATCTGATTGGCAATGATGCGTTCCAGGAAGCGGATACGACGGGCATCACCCGCCCGGCGACGAAGCACAATTATCTGGTCAAGCGGCCGGAAGACCTCGCCCGTGTGGTGCATGAGGCGTTCTATGTCGCGCGCTCCGGCCGTCCGGGCCCGGTGGTGATCGATCTGCCCAAGGACATCGTGATCAATCCGGCGCCGTACAACGAGCCCGCCGCGCAGCACAAAAGCTACCGGCCGCGGACCGAGCCCGATCTGGGCCAGATCGCCAAGGCGGTCGCGATCCTGAAGCAGGCCAAGCGGCCGATGATCTATGCCGGTGGCGGGGTGATCAATTCCGGGCCCGAAGCCTCCGCGCTGCTCACAAAATTCGCCCGTGCCACGGGTTTCCCGATCACCAACACGCTGATGGGCCTCGGTGCCTATCCGGCGTCTGACCCGCAATTCCTGGGCATGCTGGGCATGCACGGCACGTATGAGGCCAATCTGGCGATGCACGGTTGCGACGCGCTGCTGGCCGTGGGCGCGCGCTTCGACGATCGCGTCACCGGGCGGCTGAATGCGTTCAGCCAGGGGTCGCGCAAGATCCATATCGATATCGACGGCTCGTCGATTAACAAGAACGTGCCGGTGGAAGTGCCCGTCGTGGCCGATGCCGGCAAGGCTTTGGCCGCGCTGATCGCGGCCTGGGACGCGGATGACGCCAAGGTCGATGCCCCGGCGCTGGCCGCCTGGTGGCGCCAGATCGATACCTGGCGGGAAAAGGACAGCCTGAAATTCACCCAGGACATGACCCCCGGTGCGGTGATCAAGCCGCAATACGCGGTGCAGCGCCTGTATGAGATCGCGCGCGCCCGCGGCCAGGAAGTCTACATCACCACCGAAGTCGGCCAGCACCAGATGTGGGCGGCGCAGCACTTCAAGTTCGAACAGCCGAACCGCTGGATGACCTCCGGCGGGCTGGGCACGATGGGCTATGGCCTGCCGGCGGCGATGGGCGTGCAGATCGCGCATCCCGACGCGCTGGTGGTGGATATCGCCGGCGAAGCGTCGATCCTCATGAACATTCAGGAAATGGGCACCCTGTCGCAGTACAAGCTGCCGGTGAAGGTGTTCATCCTGAACAACGAATATATGGGCATGGTGCGCCAGTGGCAGGAGCTGCTGCATGGCGGGCGCTATTCCGAAAGCTACTCCGCCGCTTTGCCCGATTTCGTGAAGCTGGCCGATGCCTTCCATGCCACCGGCATGCGCGCGACCAGCATCGAGCAGCTCGATGACGTCATCAATGCCATGCTGGACTGCCCGACTGCCGTCATCGCCGATATCGCGGTGGATCAGAAGGAAAACTGCTTCCCGATGATCCCGAGCGGGGCGGCGCATAACGAGATGATCCTGGGGCCGGAGCATGAATCCAGCGGCGCCATCATCACCGATGCGGGCATGGCCCTGGTCTGAGCTTTCCGCCATAACGCGCCGCGCGCGGGGTTCAGTCTCGCGCGCACCTTGTTTTGTACTATCAAGCGGTGGACCCCATGTCCGATCTTATGACCATGCGCAGCGCGACCATCTCCGTCCTGGTGGACAATGAGGCCGGGGTGCTGGCGCGCGTGACCGGCTTGTTCTCGGGCCGTGGCTACAATATCGACAGCCTGACCGTGGCACCGGTGGATGCCGATGGCGCGCATAGCCGCATCAATATCGTTACCACCGGCACCGCCATGGTGATCGAGCAGATCAAGGCCCAGCTTGATCGTCTGGTGCCGGTGCATCGCGTGTCCGACCTGACCCAGGAAGGCCCGCATGTCGCCCGTGAGATGGCGCTGATCAAGGTCATCGGCACCGGCGAGAAGCGGGTCGAGGCCCTGCGCATCGCCGATACCTTCCGCGCCCGCGTGGTCGATACCACCACCGGCAGCTTTGTGTTTGAGCTGACGGGCGCGACTGAAAAGCTCGATGCGTTCATCGTGCTCATGCAAGACCTCGGCCTGGCCGAGGTGTCGCGGACGGGGGTAGCGGCTTTGGCGCGGGGTGTGCGCACTATCTGAGGATGGTCAACTGTGACGCCGGCCGGATTGGGCGCTACAGTGTTATCGTGAGAGCGGCGGGTGCCGTCGCGATAAGCCGCTAAAGGACCCCCTGTGGCGCAAATCGAAGGCTTCCGGATTCAGAATTTCCGCTCGTTGCGTGACGTGACGCTGGGGCGGCTGTATGGCGCCCCAACCGCGCCCGTTCTCACTCCGCTGACCGCGGTTATTGGCAAAAACGGGGCGGGCAAAAGCACGCTGTTCGACGCGTTCGGGTTTATCTCCGACTGCCTGACGATGGGTGTCGAGGCCGCATGCGATCAGAAGCAACGTGGCGGTTTCGAGCGTCTTCGGTCCATGGGCGCGGCAGCGCCAATTGGTTTCGAAATATACTATCGAGAGGCTGCCGATCAACGGCCGATTACGTATGAATTGGCGATTGATGTTGATTCGAGCGGGCGTCCTTTCGTCGCGTCGGAAGTGTTGAAGCAACGTCGCCGGAATCAACGGCAGGGGCGCCCATTTCCTTTCTTGCGGCTTGCTGACGGCATTGGGATGGTCTGGGCCGGAGAGGATGCGGTCGAAAGGCCAGACCTGAAGCCGGGAGAAGAATCAAATGAACGAGACGTCGTCAGGTTAACCGATCCCAGACAACTTGGGATCGCCACGCTTGGCACGCTCAAGGACCATCCACGGATCGAACGGTTCCGGGATTTCCTGAAGGGCTGGTATCTCTCTTACTTCCAGCCCGATGCGGCTCGCGGTCTGCCGAGTGCCGGACCGCAGCGGCATTTGAACATCCACGGCGACAATCTTGGCAACGTCGTGCAGTTCATGCAGCGTGAGCATAAGGATCGCTTCGCCTCGATCCTGGCGCGGATCGCGGAGCGGATTCCGGGGATAAAGCGTATCGATACCGCCGTGACAGAGGATAAGCGCGTCCTTCTGCGATTCAATGATAGTGGTTTCCAGGACCCGTTCTTCGCGCAGCAGATGTCGGATGGAACTTTGAAGGTTTTCGCCTACCTTCTGTTGCTGGAGGACCCGGACCCACCGCCGTTCATCTGTATCGAAGAGCCCGAAAATGGCCTGTACCACAAACTGCTTGATGTTCTGGCGCGGGAGTTCCGGGCTCATGCGACCGGAAAGGCCCGGTCATCGCAGATTTTCGTGACGACCCATCAACCCTACTTCGTGGATGCGCTGGCGCCAGAAGAGGTATGGATTCTCGAAAAAGCCGAAGACGGTTTTTCGGTCGTGCGGCATGCCTCTGATCTTGAGATCGTACGGAATCTCGTCGCCGAAGGGCTGCCATTGGGTGGTCTTTGGTATAGCGACTATCTCGACGCGAGATAACGATGCACGTCGCGGTTCTGGCCGAGGATAGTTCCGGCAAACATCTGCTCGATCATCTCATGCCGAAGCTCATCGGCCCGCATGGCGAGCCGCATACCTGGGAGCTCCATGCTTATCGCGGCATCGGTCGCATACCCCCCGGGCTGGTTGCGCCGGTTGATTCCGCCAAACGTCTTCTGTTGAATCAACTGCCGAAGCTATTGCGTGGTTACGCCAGAACGCCGGGCTACGACGCGGTGGTGGTCGTGCTTGATGCTGACACCCGGGATCGCGCGGCATTCCTGGCGGAGCTACAACGGCTGGCGATCGATTGCGGGGCTGCCGATCTGGCCATGTTCAGGCTGGCGATCGAAGAAACCGAGGCCTGGTATCTGGGCGATCAGATAGCCCTGCTGACGGCCTATCCCTCGGCGAAAAGGCAACTGCTCGCTGCCTATGTGCAGGATTCAATCTGCGGCACGTGGGAGCGCCTGGCTGACATCATTCACCCTGGAGGACTCAAGGCCGTCCAAAAATTGGGCTGGCCGATGCCAGGCACTCTCAAGCACGAATGGGCCGATACTATCGGTCCGTTGATGGAACCTGACCGGAATGTTTCGCCCAGCTTCGGCAAACTGCGCGATGGTCTGCGCCGCCTGGCCCAAGGATAACCGCACCCAGGCAATTCCCAATTCACCCTGTCCAATGGAGCCGCATCGCGCTAAACCGCCCGGCCCGGATAACAAGCGCCCTCGGCCGGAAATCCGGGATGAGGGCTCAACACACATCGCACGAAGACACCTGAAAGGAACCGACCCCCATGCGCGTCTATTATGACACCGACGCCGACGTTAACCTGATCAAGGGCAAAAACGTCGCCATTATCGGCTATGGCAGCCAGGGCCATGCCCATGCCAACAACCTCAAGGACAGCGGCGCGAAGAACCTCGCCGTCGGTCTGCGCCCCGGCTCCGCCGGCGTCGCGAAGGCGCAGGCCGCTGGCCTGACCGTCATGGACCCGGCCGAGTGCGCCAAGTGGGCCGATGTCGTGATGGTGCTGACCCCCGACGAAGGCCAGGGTGACCTGTACCGGGAGAAGCTGCACGACAACATGAAGCCGGGCGCGGCGCTGGCTTTCGCGCATGGCCTGAACGTGCATTTCAACCTGCTCGACCCGCGCGCCGACATCGACGTGTTCATGATCGCGCCGAAGGGCCCCGGCCACACCGTGCGCAGCGAATACCAGCGCGGCGGCGGCGTGCCCTGCCTGGTGGCCGTGGCGCAGAACCCGTCCGGCAATGCGCTCGAAGTGGCGCTGTCCTATGCCTCCGCGATCGGTGGCGGCAAGGCCGGCATCATTGAGACGACCTTCAAGGAAGAATGCGAAACCGATCTGTTCGGGGAGCAGGTGGTGCTCTGCGGCGGTCTGGTCGAACTCATCAAGGGTGGTTACGAGACCCTGGTGGAGGCCGGCTACGCCCCCGAGATGGCGTATTTCGAGTGCCTGCATGAGGTGAAGCTGATCGTGGACCTGATCTACGAAGGCGGCATCGCCAACATGAACTACTCCATCAGCAACACTGCCGAATACGGCGAATACGTCACCGGCCCGCGCATCGTCACCGCCGAGACCAAGGCCGAGATGAAGCGCGTCCTGGCCGATATTCAGACCGGCAAGTTCGCCCGCGACTGGATGCTGGAGAACAAGGTGAACCAGGCCAGCTTCAAGGCCACCCGCCGCCGCCTGTCCGAGCACCCCATCGAAGAAGTGGGCGCGAAGCTGCGTGCGATGATGCCGTGGATCAGCAAGAACGCGCTGGTCGACAAAGCGAAGAACTGAGACGGGGCTGCGACTACGGGACGGGGACAGCCCTCGCTCCTTCGATCAGCAAAACGGCGGGCCTCGGCCCGCCGTTTTTTTTGCTACCGCGTCAAAGGTGCTCCGCCGGGCACGTCCCGAAGGTGGATCACTGTCATCCCTGGCGCCGGAACCTGCCATCCGGGGCACACACCGTTCCCGATAAAAAATCAGAAATAATCAATCTCCATCGCGGTGTTAGTGGCTGAGTCGGAAAACTTTACACCCTTTGAGCGCGCGCGATGGCCCTACGCTGGCCTTGGACCGCCAAGTGATCGCCGTTCGACGATCGGCCCTGCTTCCCGTCATCTTTGGGCCTGACCCGAACGCAGCCTGTGGCATTATCCTTTATAATCATACGATAAATCAGCAAGTTAAAGGGTGTGGAAACGCGGTGCTTGTATCGAGGGGGCGGTTATGACGGCCATTCCCCGCCGACAAACCCCGCTTCCGGATCCCCGCGGCGGCTGTTGGGATCTCGCGGGGGGGCACG
>CAIUPC010000683.1 GCA_903900905.1 uncultured Acetobacteraceae bacterium | reverse complement strand
GCTCGCCGCCGGCATTGGTGAACGCGGTGCTGGATGCGCTGGCCGCGGACGGGGTGACGGCGATCGACATGCCGATGACGCCGGAGAAAGTGTGGCGGGCTTTGGCGGCGGCGTAACGGCGGCAAACATGTGCATTAGTTGCAATTCATCTGAAACAGAGTCTCTATGATCGCCATGGGCCTCATGCTGGCCCTGCTGACCCGGAGTGGAGCGGCCCATGGCGATCGTCTATATTTGGGACAGTGAAGACCATATCGGCCACGTCTCGATTGTGATCGCGCGCGAATATATCAGTTTCAACCCGGACCATACGGACACGCCCCGGCTTGATGCCGCCGGCATCACCCCCGAAGAACACCATTCATTCATGGAACGGTTCCACCGGGGCGAGGTCAGCGTGCCCGCCTGCTACACCACCGAGGCGCAGGATATCGAGCGGTATGGGCAGCCCTTGCACACGGTGCATCTGACCGGCCTCGATGAAGAGGCGGTGGGCGCTTATTTGAAGCAGAGCTTCGACAAGGACCACCCGAACTACAGCCCCCGGCATTGCAACAGCGCCACGGTGGTCGCGACGCTGCTGATGCTGGGCAAGCACCACCTCATTGCCGGCGACCGGACCTTCGCGACCAGCGTGGTAAGCCGCATGCGGCATCTGCACGCTTTGCTTTATGACGATGCGCACCACACGGCGAAGGCGTACCACGACAAACGGCACGATCAACTGGCCGAACATATGGCTGCGGTGTTGCCAACGGCCTTCGACAAGGCCCGCCACCCGCCGGGCGGGCTGGCCACGATCGCGTCCTACATCGTGCGTGCGCTCGGCTTCGCCGACAGGGCAGCGCATTGGACGCCCGGAGACGTCCTGCATTTGGCGTTATATTTGCGGGACCATTAGAACGTGAGCTCCGTACCTGTCAGCGGTTATCCTGCTCTAAGCCGGCTGATCGCTGACCCGCTCCCAATAGATCTCGCGATGCCGCACCAGACCCTGGAGCATCGTCGGGGGCGGGGTTAGCACCATCCGCGCACCCTCGAACCGGACTTTGCGCACCTGCTCGCCGCCGATAGTGATGCGCGGGATGCTGGAGAGATCGACCTTGGTGATCAGCGTCTCCCCATCAAAGGTATAATTGCCGCCGTAGCTGGCGTATTCGCGGGTCGCGCCTTCGGGCAATTCGGTCCGGCCGTCGCAGAGCACGCACATCATGCGGCCATTAGCGGTCAGGCTGACCAGCCCCATCCCTTCCGGCCCATAGGGTTTCGGAAGCGGCTTGCCGTCCGGATCATGGGCGGTCGCATCGACGATTTTCCAGATCCCAACGATTTGGGCGAGGTCGGTAGCGTCGTGGGACATGGTTTCTCCAATCAAGGACAGGCGTGCGGGGTAGGATATAATATACTCCGACTCCGCAGGAATCTGGGAAGTCTCGCTGCCTTTAATATTCCGCTCGCGGCGCCGTTTCTCGTCATGCTGACGGAGGTCAGCATCCACGCCTTTCGCTGTTGAGACCACGCAAGGCGTGGGTGCCGACCTGCGTCGGCTTGACGACACTGCCAGGGCGGGAAGATGCCCGATCCCGTTCAAACATTGTCCCGGAGTCCTGCTGAGTCGGGGTATACCAGACGCCGGAAACATTGACCGATCGCTATCTGGCTAACCGTCATGGCCCGGCTTGCCCCTACCGAGTTCACAGATCGCGGAAACGAATGTGCGCGACCCTGCCTCAATCGTCATGGCCCGGCTTGTCCGCATATGCATCAGGATAAGCCACGCCGGGGGAAAATAATGCGTCCCTCGGCTCGAATCGGTACGATTCATAGCAGAGATGCATCTATCGG
>CAIUPC010000682.1 GCA_903900905.1 uncultured Acetobacteraceae bacterium | reverse complement strand
TTCGGCGTTCTGCTCCGCCGGCGGGCAGATGGGGGAGGCCGCGGCGCAGAGCGTGGCATAGTCGTGGTCGCGGCCCGGCGTCATGGTGATCGTGCCACCGGTCACGACCGCGACGATGACATTCTCCACCGTCGGGCAGGATTCCAGCGCGGCATCGGCATTGACCTTCAACGGCACTTTGCGGCCACCGCGGCGCCCCTCATCGGCGGTGATCAGCATCTTGGACCCGCAATCCTGGATGCGGTTCGCCAGGCTGTCGGGGGAGAAGCCGCCGAACACCACGGAATGGATGGCGCCGATACGGGCGCAGGCCAGCATGGCAACGGCGGCTTCGACGACCATCGGCAGATAGATCGTGACGACATCGCCCTTCTTCACCCCCAGCCCGAGCATGGCGTTGGACAGGCGGCAGACTTTTTCATGCAGCTGGCGATAGGTGACGTGCTCGCTGACGGTGGGGTCGTCGCCTTCCCAGATGATCGCGGTCTGCTCGCCCCGGGTCTCCAAATGCCGATCGAGGCAGTTGGCGGAGGCGTTGAGGGTGCCGTCTTCGAACCATTTGATGGAGACATCGCCCGTGAAGCTGGTGTTCTTGATCTTCGTCGGCGCCTGCATCCAGGTGATGCGCTTGGCATGCTCGGCCCAGAACCCATCGGGGTCGCGGGCGGCCTGTTCGGCCAGGGCCAGGTACTGGGCCTCGTTCACATGCGCATGGGCGGCGATCTCGGCGCGGACCGGAAAGACCTGTGCTTCGGTGGGGTGGATGTCCGACATGGTCGCGGTTCCTTCTGTTCTAAGGTGTCAGAGCCCGGCGTCGGCCGGGACGCAGATCATGCCGTCGCGAATTTCGAAGGCGACGGCTTCCAGATAATCGCCGCGGCAGGGGCCGCGCAGGCACTCGCCATCGGTGACGGCGAATTCCGCGCCATGGGTGGCGCAGATGATGAATTTCTTGTCGTGCGACAGGAACTTGTTGGGCGTCCAGTCGAGCGGCGTGCCGATATGCGGGCAGGAGTTCAGGTAGACCCGCACCGTCTCACCATTGCGTACCGCCATCAGGCCGGTGAAGCCGCCAGGCGCGGCGGGAAAGCCGATGGCGTCATTGTCGGGGATGTCTTCCACCCGGCACAGTTGGCGCAGGTCTTCCGGGATCAGAGTTTGCATTCGCCCATCTCGCATAAGCGAACCCAATGTTCGCTGGAAATTGCCATCACTGAGAGCCGTGACTGGCGGATCAGCGCGATCCCCTCCAGCGCCGGTTCGGCCTTGATCGCGGCCAGGGTCACGGGCTTCGGCACCGGCCCGATGGCGCGCATATCGACGCACACCCAGTCACCCTTTTCCGCGGAGGGGTCGGGATAGGCTTCCCGCGCCACCTCGACCACGCCCACGATCTCTTTGCCGACATTGGAGTGGTAGAAAAAGGCCTTGTCGCCCTGCTTCATGGCTTTGAGGTTGTTTTTGGCCATGTGATTGCGCACGCCGGTCCAGGGCTCAATGCCATTCGCCACCTGTTGGTCCCAGGAGAATGCGTCGGGCTCGGATTTCACCAGCCAATAGTGAGTCATGGCGCCTGGGGGCCTTCCTGGATCGAATGTCGGCGCCACATTACGGCAATACGGCGTGGCTTCAAACCGCCTATGCGTTGGGATAGAAGGTGTTCGTGGACTCCGTACCAACAAGGTCACTGCACCGTTTCGCCAATCCTGGCCAGTTCATGCGCCTGTCGGGTGCGGTGCTGCCGTATCTTGCCGCCGCCGCGCTGGTGCTGACGGTCACCGGCCTTGGCTGGGGGCTGTTCGTGTCCCCGGCCGACTGGCAGCAGGGGGATGCGGTGCGGATCATGTATGTGCATGTGCCCTGCGCCTGGCTGGCCTCGGCCGGTTATACCGGGCTGGCGGTGTGTTCGATCCTGTCGCTGATCTGGCGGCATCCGTTAGCCGATTTGGCGGCGGTGGAGATCGGGCCGGTGGGGGCGGGGTTTACGGCGCTGTGTCTGGCAACCGGTAGCCTCTGGGGCAAGCCGATGTGGGGCGCCTGGTGGGTGTGGGATGCGCGGCTGACGTCCGTCCTCGTGCTGTTTTTTCTCTATCTCGGGCATGTGGCGCTGGTGCGGGCGTTTGACGATCCGACCCGGGGTTACCGCGCCGGGGCGATTCTGGCGCTGGTGGGGGCGGTGAACCTGCCCATCATCAAGTTCAGCGTGGATTGGTGGAATACGCTGCATCAGCCGGCTTCCATCGGGCTGACCGGGGCGCCCTCGATGGCGCCGGCGATGCTGTGGCCGCTGCTGATTGCCGCGCTTGGCTATACGCTGGTCTTCGCCACGATCGTGACGGTGCGCCTGCGCGCGGCGGTGATGGAGCGGCGCATTCGCGGGCTGCTGATGGCGCGCGCGGCCTCGGAGTCCGGCGCATGAGCCACCTGCCTTTTATTGCCGTGGCTTATGGATTGGGGGTTTTGGTGCCGCTGGCGTTCGTCGTGACGGCGTTCCAGCGCATGGCCTCGGCAAGGCGGAAACTGGCGGCGATCGACCCGCGGGACCGCTGGTCATGACCCGCAAACGCCGGCGCCTGTGGATTCTGCTGGCCTGCGGGCTGGGGCTGGGCACCGCGACGGCGCTGGTGCTGACGGCGTTCAGCGACAATCTGGTGTTCTTTGTGTCCCCCTCCGACATCGCCAAGGTTGGCGGGAACGGGCGGACGGTGCGCCTCGGCGGGCTGGTGGAGGCGGGCAGCGTGCAGCGCGGCTCCGACGGGGCGAGCTTCCGGGTCACCGATGGGGCGAACAGCATCGCGGTGCGGTACAACGGCATTCTGCCGGACCTGTTCCGGGAGGGTCAGGGCGTTGTGACGCTTGGCATTCTTCAGCCTGACGGCGGTTTCCGGGCGTCGGAGGTGCTGGCCAAGCATGACGAGACCTATATGCCGAAGGAAGTAGCGGAGGCGTTGAAGAAGTCCGGCCAATGGAAGCCCGAGGCCGGGCCGGCGCCGGCTGGCGGGGCGTGGAAGAAGCCTGGGGGTTAGAGCGTGATCGTTTGAAGTGGAATCACCCGAAAACGTGAATCACGCGACAAAACAAAGAGCCAGACCATGATCGAACACGTACGTTGGTCCAACCTCAAACGATCATGGTCTAAGCCGGCCTCAGTTTTCAATACTGTCCTGCGCAAGGACGGCTTGCACCGGTTCATCCCGTGATACGATATCGGCCCGACCATAAAGGCGCCCCGCAATGACCGAACAACCCGCACCGGCCATCGAATCCGTGCAACCCGCGAAACCGGCCCCGAAGCCGCTGCCCAAGGAAATCGGCGGCACCAAAGGCCCCGAGCCAACCCGCTATGGCGATTGGGAGCATAAGGGCCGCTGCACCGATTTCTGATCAGCCGCGGCGGGCGATCGCCGCTTCGACCGTGTTCTCCAGCAGGCAGGCGATGGTCATCGGCCCGACGCCGCCGGGCACGGGGGTAATCGCCCCGGCGCGTTCGGCACATTCGGCATAGGCGACGTCACCCACCAGGCGCCCATCCGGCAGCCGGTTGATGCCGACATCGATGACGGTCGCGCCCTCTTTGATCCAATCGCCGCGCACCATTTCGGCCCGGCCAACGGCGGCGATCAGGATATCGGCGCGGCGGCATTCGGCAGTCAGATCACGGGTGCGGGAATGCGCGATCGTCACCGTCGCATCCGCCGCCAGCAGCAGCGCCGCCACCGGTCGGCCGACAATGGCGGAGCGGCCCAGAACCAGCGCGCGTGCCCCCGCCAACGTTGCCCCGGCATGGCGCAGCAGCTTCATCACCCCGGCCGGCGTGCAGGGCACCAGGCCCGGCTGGCCGCCTGCCAAGGCGCCCACATTGACCGGGTGGAATCCGTCCACGTCCTTACCGGGATCGATCGCCGCGATCACCGCCTGGGCGTCGATATGCCCGGGCAGCGGCAGTTGCACCAAAATCCCATCCACCTCCGGGTCGGCGTTCAGCCTTGCGATCTCCGCCAGCAGCGTGGCCTGGGCGGTCTCGGCGGGCATGCGGATGGTCTGGGCGAGGATGCCGGCTTCTTTGGCCGCGCGGTCCTTGCTGCGGACATAGACCGCGCTGGCGGGGTCGTCCCCGACCAGGATCACCGTCAGGCCGGGTTGAAAGGCCAATGTGGCGACGCGGGCCGCGAGTTCGGCGCGCAGCGTGGCGGCGACGGCTTTGCCGTCGATGATGCGGGCCGTCACAGCGCGGCGAGCCTGGCGGACAGGATGGTGGGATCTCCGGACACGTGCAGCACTTTCTCTCGGTTGGAGCCGCCGACAAGGACAGTGACGGCGCTGGGGGGGACGTCAAGGGCGCGGGCCAGGGTGAGGCAGGTGGCGCGATTGGCCTTGCCGTCTTCGGCGGCCTCATTGACCGCGATTTTCAGGCGGGGACCATCGGCGGAGGGTTGCACACCCTGCACGCCGGCGCGGCGGGCCTTGGGTTGCACCTTGACCGAGACCGACACGCCGTCCGCGCCCGGACGCCAGAACAGGGTCAGAAGACCAGCGCCTGCCAGGCGCCGGTGGTGATGGCGATTTGCAGCCGCTGCAGGCTCGGCACGACCACCAGCTGAATCAGCGCCAGCACGACCATCGGGCTGATATCGATATTGCCCAGGTTGGGCATGAACTGCCGGACCGGGCGCAACACCGGCTCGGTCACGCGATTGAGGAACTCGCCAACCTGCCAGACCATGCGGTTGCGGGTATCGAGCACGCCGAACATGGCCAGCATGCTGTAGATGACCGCCAGGAAGATGGCCCAGGTGTAGATCTGAATCGCGAAAAACAACACATTGAAGAAGATGGTGAGCATGGCCCGACTCCGAAACCGGCCCGGAAGCTAGCTTCCGCGCGTGCCGCCCGCAACGCCTGAGAATTATCACACAAACCCGCGCAAGCGCGCTTGACTTCCCCGGACCTCATGAGCATTGTCCGCGCCCTGCGACGACCCCTTCCAAGCGGTCGCCGTTGGACGCGCGGGATGGGGCTGTAGCTCAGTTGGGAGAGCGCCTCGTTCGCAATGAGGAGGTCAGGGGTTCGATTCCCCTCAGCTCCACCATCCCGCCGCAGATTTCTGCCATTTTTTGCGCTATTTTCCGTTGATCCCCTCATCTATCCCCTAATCCGATGACGGTTGGGGGCGAATGCTGGCGAAGGTTGCGAAGCCGTCTGACAGACCACGTTATCGCCGCGCTCGTGGCGTTGCGCCGGGGTGACGTAGGCGATGGCGCTGTGGCGGTGGTCATGGTTGTACCAATAGACGAAGCGCAGGGCCCACTCTCTGGCCGCGTCGAGATCGGCGAAGCCCTTGAGCGGGAACTCTGGCCGGTATTTGGCGGTGCGGAACAACGCCTCGGCGTAAGCGTTGTCGTCGCTGACACGCGGGCGCGAGTACGACGGTTTGATGCCGAGCCAGTTCAACATGGCCAGGACGGTGGTGGCTTTCAGCGTGGCGCCGTTGTCGCCGTGCAGGACCGGCTTTACGGGCGTGGCGTGGACGCCTTCGGCCAGCGCGGTGCGTTTGACCAATTGGGCCGCGTGATCGGCGCTGTCGCTGGCATGCACCTCGAAGCCCACGATCATGCGGCTGTAGATGTCGAGGATCATGTACATATAGAACCATTGCCCCTGCACCCGCGCTGGCAGGAACGTCATGTCCCAGCACCACACCTCACCGGGCTGGGTGGCGATGTGCGTGGTTGGTGGGCGCGACACCCGTGGCGGATGGGCGCGACCCCGGCGGTTCATCTGTCCATGCGCGCGCAGCACCCGGTGGAAGCTGGACTCGCTGCCGATATAGATGCCCTCGTCGGCCAGCGCGGGAACGATCCGCGCGGGCGGGGTGTCGGCGAAGCGGGGTTGGTTCGCTACCTCGACGATCCGCTCTCGCTCTTCCTCCGTCAGGGCATGCGCGGGCGTTGGCCGGACCGCGTTCGGACGCTGGTCGCCGCGTGTCAGACCGTCGTCCGTCCGCCATCGCTGCAAGGTGCGTGCGTCGATCCCCACCAGCGCGCAGGCGGATTCCAACCGGGCGCCACTGCCGTGGGCGTGCTCGATG
>CAIUPC010000681.1 GCA_903900905.1 uncultured Acetobacteraceae bacterium | reverse complement strand
CGCAGATGGCGGCGGAGTTCCGGCAGGAATTCGCGACCGATTTCGTGCTGGATATCGTGTGCTACCGGCGGCATGGCCACAACGAGACGGATGAGCCGGCGTTCACGCAGCCGATCATGTATCGCGCGATCAAGGAGATGAAGACGACGCGGACGCTGTATGCCGAGCGGCTGGCAACGGAGGGCGTGCTGGCGGCGGATGATGCCAAGGTGATGTGGGACGCGTTTTCGGAAAAGCTGGAGGCGGCCTATCAGGCGGCGCAGGCGTACAAGCCGAACAAGGCGGATTGGCTGGAGGGGCATTGGGCCGGGCTGACGGTGCCGGGCAACGAGGCCGAGGGGACTGAGGGGGAGACGGCGGCTTCGACCGATCAGCTCAAGCGGGTCGGCATGGCGATATCGCGTGCGCCGGCGGGGTTCGAGGTGAATTCGAAGATTACGCGGCAGTTGGATGCCAAGCGGACGGCGATCGAGACCGGAGAGGGGATCGACTGGGCGACCGGTGAGGCGCTGGCGTTCGGGTCGCTGCTGCTGGATGGGCATCGGGTGCGGCTGTCGGGCGAGGATGTGCAGCGCGGCACGTTCAGCCAGCGCCACGCGGTGCTGGTCGATCAGACCAACCAGAACGAATACGTGCCGCTGAACAATATCGCCCCCGAGCAGGCGAAGATCGAGATCTACAACTCGCTGCTGTCCGAAGTCGGCGTGCTTGGCTTCGAATATGGCTACTCGCTGGCCGATCCGCGGACGCTGGTGTTGTGGGAGGCGCAGTTTGGGGATTTCGCCAATGGCGCGCAGCCCATCATCGACCAGTTCCTGGCGAGCGGGGAGACGAAGTGGCTGCGCATGTCCGGCCTGACGCTGCTGCTGCCGCATGGCTATGAGGGGCAGGGGCCGGAACACTCCTCCGCCCGGCCGGAGCGGTATTTGCAGCTCTGCGCCGAACGCAACATGGCGGTGTGCAACCTGACCACGCCGGCCAACTACTTCCACGCGCTGCGCCGGCAGATGCACCGCAACTTCCGCAAGCCGCTGATCATCTTCACGCCGAAGTCGCTGCTGCGTCACAAGCTGGCGGTCTCGCCTTTGGCGGACATGGCGGAGGGTTCCACCTTCCGCTTCGTCATCCCCGAAATCGACCCCATCGCCCCGGCCGAACAGGTCAAGCGCGTCGTGATCTGCACCGGCAAGGTCTATTACGACCTGCTGGCGACGCGGCGGGAGAAGGGCATCAAAGATGTCGCCATCGTGCGGCTGGAACAGCTGTATCCGTTCCCGATCCGGTCGCTGACGGCGGCTTTGGCGCCATATAAAAACGCCCAGGTCTTCTGGTGCCAGGAAGAGCCCGAGAACATGGGCGGCTGGCAGTTCGTCGATCGGCGTTTGGAAAAGGTGCTGCTGGACATGGACATCGCCGCCAAGCGGCCGAGCTATATCGGGCGCGAGGGTGCGGCCAGCCCGGCCACTGGTCTGGCTCGTACCCACAATGCCCAGCAGGCGGCGCTGGTCGCCGCGGCGCTCGCTTAGGCGATGGCTCTCATGACCCAATTTCGTCATGCCGACCTGCGTCGGCATGACGGGGTGGGGACCGCGTGCCCGGCTACCAGATATGCCAAGTCTTCGAGATTTTTCAGGAATTCCGACCATGTCGACTGAAATCAAAGTCCCCTCGCTCGGTGAGAGTGTCACCACCGCGACCATCGCGCGCTGGATCAAACAGCCGGGGGAGGCCGTCGCCGCCGACGAGCCGTTGGTGGAGCTGGAGACCGACAAGGTAACCGTTGAGGTCAACGCCCCCATAGCCGGTGTGATGGGTGCGATCACCGCCCCGGAAGGCAGCGAAGTCGAAGTCGGCGCCCTGCTGGGCCTGATCGAAAGCGCCATGGTGCCCGGTCCGGCCGCCAATCCGAGCGCGGGCGTGCGCCCGCCGCCGCGGCCGCTGGGCCCGGTCTCGCGCCCGGCCGCGCCGCCTGCGCCCGTGCACGCGCCGATGCCCTCGGCTGCGAAGATCATCGAAGAACAATCGATCGCCCCCGCCGCGCTGGGCGCTGGCACGGGCAAGGACGGGCGCATCACCAAAGGCGATGTGCTGGCATTCCTGGCGCGGGCCGGGCAGCCCGCCGCCCCGGCAGCAGCGCCGGTCGCACCCGCTCCTGCCCCGGTCGCCGTGGCCCCCGTGCACACGGCGCGCGCTTTGGGCGACGGCGAGGAACGGGTGAAGATGACCCGCCTGCGCCGCGTCATCGCGACCCGGTTGAAAGAGGCGCAGAACACCGCCGCCATGCTCACCACCTTCAACGAGGTGGATATGAGCGCGATCATGGCGCTGCGGTCAGAATACCGCGATGCCTTCGAGAAGAAGCATAAGGGCGTCCGCCTCGGCTTCATGAGCGTCTTCGTCCGCGCCTGCTGTGTCGCGCTGAAGGAGTTCCCGGCGGTCAATGCCGAGATCGATGGCGAGGACATTGTCTACAAGCACCACGTCCACATGGGCATCGCCGTTGGTGGGGCCAATGGGCTGGTGGTGCCGGTGATCCGGCATGCGGACCAGCTCGGCTTCGCGGGGATCGAGGGTGCGATCGCCGATTTCGGCAAGCGGGCGCGGGACGGCGGGTTGAAGGCGGACGAGCTGAATGGCGGCACGTTCAGCATCACCAATGGCGGCATCTACGGCTCGTTGATGTCGACGCCGATCCTGAATTTCCCGCAGTCGGCCATCCTCGGGATGCACAAGATCCAGGAACGGGCGATGGTTGTCGGCGGCAAGATCGAAATCCGGCCGATGATGTATCTGGCGCTGTCCTACGATCATCGGATCGTGGATGGGAAAGAGGCGGTGTCCTTCCTGGTTCGCGTGAAGGAAGGCGTCGAGGATCCCCGCCGGTTGTTGTTGGATTTGTGACATGACCCAATCCTTCGACGTGATCGTTATCGGCGCCGGCCCTGGCGGTTATGTCTGCGCCATCCGCGCCGCGCAGCTGGGTATGAAGGTCGCCTGCGTCGAAAAGCGCGCGACCCTTGGCGGAACGTGCCTGAACGTGGGCTGCATCCCCTCCAAGGCGCTGCTGCACTCCTCGGAGAGTTTCGAGGAAGCGACGCATGGCTTCTCCGACCATGGCATCGTCGTGGGCGGGGTCAGCCTGGATCTGGCGCGCATGCAGGCCCGCAAAGGTGAGGTCGTCGGCGCCAATGTCAAAGGCGTCGAGTTTCTGTTCCGCAAGAACAAGGTCACCTGGCTCAAGGGCACCGGCCGCATCGTCGCGGCCGGGCAGGTGGATGTGGATGGAACCGCTTACATTGCGAAGCACATCGTCATCGCCACCGGCAGCGAGAGCATGCCGCTGCCCGGTGTGACGGTCGATGAGAAACGGATTGTCACCTCCACCGGCGCTTTGGAACTCGATACGGTTCCCGCCCACATGGTCGTTATCGGCGCCGGCGTTATCGGCCTGGAACTCGGCAGCGTCTGGCGCCGGCTGGGGGCTGCGGTGACGGTGATCGAATACCTCGACCGCATCGTGCCGACGCTGGATGCCGAGGTCGCGACCGCGTTCCAGCGCGTCCTGGCGAAGCAGGGGATGACCTTCCGCCTCGGCGCCAAGGTCACTGGCGCGGTCGTGGCCGAGGATGGCGTGACACTGACCGTCGAACCCGCCAAAGGCGGCGCTGCCACCGAGGTCAAAGCCGATGTCGTGCTGCTTGCCATCGGCAGACGGCCCTTCACCGCGGGGCTGGGTCTGGAAGCGGCCGGCGTGGCGCTGGACGAGCGCCGCCGGGTCAAAACCGACGCGCATTTCGCGACCAACGTTCCCGGTATCTACGCCATTGGCGATGCGATCGCCGGCCCCATGCTGGCGCATAAAGCGGAAGATGAGGGCGTGGCTTTGGCCGAACGTCTCGCCGGCCAGGCTGGGCATGTGAACTACGACGTCATTCCCAGCGTGGTGTACACCCATCCCGAAGTCGCCGCCGTCGGCCGGACCGAGGAAGAGCTCAAAGCCGCCGGCATCGCCTATACGGTCGGCAAATTCCCCTTCCTCGCCAATGGCCGCGCCCGCGCCATGGGCAGCACCGATGGGTTCGTGAAGCTGCTGGCGGACAAGACCACCGACAAGCTGCTGGGCGCGCATATCCTGGGTCCCGACGCCGGGACGCTGATCGCCGAACTGGCGCTGGCGATGGAATTCGGCGCCTCGGCGGAGGATGTCGCGCGCACCTGCCACGCGCATCCCAGCCTGAACGAGGCGGTGAAGGAAGCCGCGCTGGCGGTGGACGGGCGGGCGCTGCATATCTAGCGGATGCAACCCTCCTCTCCTTTGCCGTTGGCCCTGACCATGGGCGACCCGGCCGGTATCGGCGGGGAACTCACCCTGCGCGCGTGGCTCGCCGGCCGAGGCGGATATCCGTTTGTCGCCCTGGACGATCCCGCCCGGCTGACCGCGCTCGCGGCCGCGATGGGGCTGACGGTGCCGATACGGCCGATTGCCGCGGCTTCGGACGCGGCGGATGTGTTCCCGGATGCCTTGCCGGTGTTGCCGGTGCCGCTGGCGGTGCCGCCGCGCTCCGGACAGCCGGACCCCGCCAATGCGCCGGCGATTGTCCGCTCGATCCAATGGGCGGCGGAGTTGGCGCTGGCGGGCGCGGTTGGCGGGGTCGTGACCAATCCCATCAACAAGGCCGCGCTCTACGGCGCCGGTTTCGCCTATCCCGGCCATACCGAGTTCCTGGCGGCGCTGACCGGCGTCCTCGGTCAGGAGATCATGATGCTGGCCAGCCCGCTGCTGCGGGTGGTGCCGGTGACGGTGCATGTGTCGCTGCGCGACGCCATCGCGATGCTGACCGCTGACGCCATTGTCGCTGCTGCCAGGACCACGGACTCGGCACTGCGCCGGGATTTCGGCATTCCCCGGCCGCGCCTGGGGATCGCCGGGCTGAACCCGCATGCCGGGGAGCAGGGCGCGCTCGGGCACGAGGAAACCACCATTGTGATCCCGGCGATCGAGCGCTTGCGGGCGGAGGGCATCGACGTCTCCGGCCCCTGGCCGCCGGACACCATGTTCACGCCGGCAGCGCGGTCGAAATACGATGTCGCGATCTGCATGTATCACGATCAGGCGCTGATCCCGCTGAAAACGCTGGGGATGGAGGAGGGTGTCAATGTCACCCTCGGCCTGCCGATCGTTCGGACTTCGCCGGATCATGGGACGGCGTATGATATCGCGGGTAAGGGTGTGGCGGATCCCGCGAGCCTGATCGCGGCGTTGGATCTGGCGGCCCGGCTGGCGGTCAACCGGACCTGATCCGCCGGGTTACCGCGCAACGGACCGTGCCCACGCATCCCAAGCGGACCAGCCCCTGCGACATTGCAGGTTTGTTGCCGGTTGCCCCCGGGTCCCCCATTGGGTAGGGTCCCGCGCCTCTTTCCTGGGAACCCATCATGTCGCTCACCGCCGAACGCCTCGATCGCATCCAACCCAGCCTGACCATCGCCATCTCGACGGTCGCGCGGAAAATGATCGCGGACGGCAAAAACGTGATTTCGCTCAGCCAGGGCGAACCGGACTTCGATACGCCCCGCAACATCAAGGACGCGGCCATCCGCGCCCTGGAAAACGGGGAGACGAAGTATACCGACGTCTCCGGCACCAACGCGCTGCGCAAGGCGGTGGCCGAGAAGTTCCGCCGCGACTCGGGCATCGACTACGCGCCGGAGGAGATCATCATCTCCACCGGTGCCAAGCAGGTGCTGTTCAACGCCATGCTGGCCACCCTGAATGCCGGCGATGAGGTCATCATCCCGAGCCCGTGCTGGGTGTCGTATCCCGATATCGTGACCCTGGCCGACGGCAAGCCGGTGCTGGTGCCGTGCCCGCAGAACAACGGCTTCAAGCTGCGCGCCGAGGATCTGGAAGCGGCGATCACGCCGAAGACCCGTTGGTTCATGCTGAACAACCCGTGCAACCCGACCGGCGCGGCCTATAGCGCGGACGATCTGCGCGCGATCTG
>CAIUPC010000680.1 GCA_903900905.1 uncultured Acetobacteraceae bacterium | reverse complement strand
CGTGACAACCGCGTCCTGATCGCGGCAGCCGGGACGATCGCCGTCCGGTCCCATAGTCGTCTCAAGGGATCAGGTTTGGGATTTTTGTATCAATTTCAGTGCCGTCCTCGGCGTCATCCAAAGCGCACAGCAGCGGGGAGGTGCCGGTGACCAGCGCCGCCACGATCGCCGGGTCGGGCGGGCCGAAGCTGACGTCCGCCGGCACGCCGCCATGGCGGCGGATCAGCGCGGCCCGTTTGGGGTAAATATGGACATAGGCTTCCGTGGCGTGCGCGGTTTCGTCGTCCAACCCCAAGGGCGATTTGGGGGACGGTTCGGGGGGCGATTCGGGGAGCGCTTCCGGCGCCTGGGGCAAAACGGCGTCGGCATCGGGCAGGTTCCCGGCCAATGCGGAGGCGGCGACATGCTCGGTCCTGGCGGCGAGGCCGGCCTGTTCGGCGCTGCCCTCCCGCCGGGCGCGGATGGCCTGCATACGCTCCAAAGCCCGCAGGGCGGAAAGCGCCTGGCGCAGCATGGAGGCGGACTGGGCGAGGCATTTGAGTGCTTTATCGAGTGGAATATCAGGCGTGTTGGCGACGCGCAGGCACTCCATGGCATGCGCGTTGGCGGCGACGTGGCTGACCGCGAGGCCGGTCTCGGTGGGATTGGCGGGGAGCAAGGCGGCGACCGCGGCGACGCCGGCGGTGTCGCGATACAGGCGGGCTTCCGGCGTGTCGTCCGGGGGTGGGGGCAGCACGGCTGTTAGCATGTGCGCGAGATGCCGGTTGGCGGCGAGGTAGCGGAAAATGGCGGGGTCTTCGGATAGGTCGGGGCGTAATGGCTGGGTCATTGATAACATATTGGGTTATTATGTCAGACATTCAAGGGCGGATGTGTGATAAAAACCGTCATCCTCGGGCTTGTCCCGAGGATCGCCAACCGCACGACCCTCGGCATTTTGCTCATAAATTCGAGGCTATTGCCGCGGCGGATCCTCGGGACAAGCCCGAGGATGACGGCTTTAACATGCGTGCCGGCCACCCTGAAGCCATATGCGATCACCCTAAGCCCCTCGCGCATGCTTGGTGGTCCTTGGTGGCCTTTGTGTTAAAAACCGCCGCCATCACCCGGAATGACCCATGCAGCCCACCCCACAACAGATCATTGCCGCGATCCAGCAGGGGCAATTGACCGAGGCTGAGGCCCTTTGCCACACCATCCTGGCAACGGTGCCCGCTGATTTCTCCGCCTTATATCTGCTGGGCATGATCATGGGGGAACGCGGCGATCCGGTCGCCGCCCTGGACCTGTTCCGCCGCGCGACCGCATCCGACCCCAATCGCGCGGAGGGTCACGTCGCCTGTGGCGATGCGTTGCGTGCGATGCGGCGCCCGGCCGACGCGCTCCCCAGTTATGAGCGCGCCTCGGCCCTGATGCCCGGCCATCTGCCGCTGCTCGTCACGCGCGGCAATCTGCTGCGGCAACTGCGCCGGCCGGAGGAGGCCCTGGCCTGCTTCGAACAGGCCTTAAGCGCGCAACCGGACCATCCCGCCTTGCTCGGCAGCCGCGGCATCGTCCTGGCCGAGCTCGGTCGGCTGGATCAGGCGCTGGCGGCATTGGACCGTGTGGTGCAACTGCTGCCCAACGATCCCGATACGCGCGTCAACCGGGCCAGCGTGCTGACGAAGCTCTCCCGGTGGCCGGACGCTTTGGCCGATTACGATCTGGCCGTCGCGGCGCGTCCGGACCATGCCGCGACCCGGGCGATCCGCGCCGGGGCGCTGCTGAAAATGAACCGTCCGGCCGAAGCTTTGGCAGATGCCGATCATGCCCTGATGATCCGGCGAGACGACCCCGAGGCATTGACGCACCGGGCCTTCGCCCTGCTCGACCTGCACCGGCCGGAGGAAGCCCTGGCCGCCTTTGACCGGGCCTTGGCGCTTCGCCCCAATCACCCCGCTGCGATCGCCGACAGGGGCAACGCGCTGATCGATCTGGGCCGCCCGGAGGAGGCGCTGGCGGCCTATGACACGGCCGTGCGCCTCGACCCGGCCAATGCGCATGTGATTGATCATCGCGGCAACGCCCTGCGGGTGCTGGGTCGGCCGCATGACGCGCTGGAGGACTATAAGCGGGCCGTTTTGATCGCGCCGGATGACCCCACGGTGCAGGGACATCTCAGCCTGTGTCATTTGTTGCTGGGTCAGTTCGAGGAAGGCCTGCCGCTGTACGAGTGCCGCTGGAATCTGCCGGCGATCCGGCCCTTGCCGGGGCGGCATCGCCAGCCATTATGGCTCGGGCAGGAATCCCTCCATGGGAAAACGATCCTGCTGCAGGCGGAGCAGGGGTTGGGCGATATGATCCAGTTCTGCCGCTATGCGCCACTGGTGGCGGCGTTGGGTGCCACGGTTTGGTTGACGGTGCCGCCGGCGATGCGGCGTCTGTTGACGGGATTGGATGGTGTGGAGCGCCTGTTCGTCTCCGACGATGTGCCGCCGCCCTATGATTTCCGCTG
>CAIUPC010000679.1 GCA_903900905.1 uncultured Acetobacteraceae bacterium | reverse complement strand
TCGTTGCTGTTGACTCATGCTCTCAATCGTCATGGCCCGGCGTGTCCGGGCCAACCCCGCCGCACCGTGCCGCGATAGGTGGCCCGGACACGCCCTACCGGATTCACAGATCGCGGAAACGAATTTCGTCTGTCCTGCTCTATATCGTCAGGGCCCGGCTTGGCCGGGCCACCTATCGCGGCACGGTGCGGGCGGGGTTGGCCCGGACACGCCGGGCCATGACGGCATGGAACTGCATGTGACTGGCTCACGAATTTTCGTTTCCGCGATCTGTGAACGCGGTAGGGCTTGACCCTGTGTGACCGGGATGACGGGGGGGTGGCGTGGGTGCGGCGTATGCGACCACTCTACGCCAGTTGAATTCGGCGATGTAATACCATAAAACGAGAGGGTAATACTGAGGTCCGCCATGAACGCCATTACCAGCAAGGGTCAGGTGACCATCCCTAAAGCCATTCGCGAACTGCTGGATGTTGGACCTGGCAGCAAGGTCGAATTCACCTTGGGCCCGAGCGGGGACATAATCGTGCGCAAGGCTGGCGCGGAGAGCGAGCCGAGGCGCGAAACCAGCCGCTTCACCCGGTTTGTCGGCACCCTTAAATCCAGCATGACCACCGATGACATCATGGCTCTGACGCGTGGCGAGGCATGAGTGACACTCGTCGATACCAACGTCATCCTTGATGTCGTGCTGGCGGACGTAAGCCGGGCGGAGTGGTCGCTGCGGCATCTGGACATGGCGGCGGTCGCCGGTCCTTTGGTTATTAATGATATTATCTACGCTGAACTGGCAGCCGGTTATCCGGCCATAGAGGCGCTCGACGATCTGGTCGCTGGCATGGGTCTGCGGCTGGAACCGATGCCCCGCCCGGCGCTGTTCCTGGCGGCGAAGGCGTTCCGGCAATACCGCGCCCGCGGTGGCACGCGAACCGGTGTGCTGCCCGATTTCTTTATCGGCGCCCATGCCGCCGTGTCGGGGTGGCCGCTGCTGACCCGCGATGTCAGGCGGTATCGCGACTATTTCCCAACCGTTGATGTCACTGGCCCCGCCCCCGGTTGATCGCCTCGGCGCCAGGGGATGGCGGAAACCCCGGCCCGCCGGTATCGTCTTCCTCGGCATGAACTGCCCAAACGGGAAACGCGAAGGACACCACCATGAACAGGGCGCTGGCATGGGCGCGCCAGGATATGCGCCGCGTGATCGCGGCGCTCGTCGGCCTTGTGCTGGCCGTCCTGATGCTCCCCCCGCTATGGATCCTGCTGCAGGACAGCATCACCACCACCGACGCGATCGGTGACGTCACCGGCTTCACCCTGGCGCATTTCGGCAAGCTGTTCACCGACAAGGACGCGATCCGCAGCATCTGGAACAGCCTGGTCTTCGCCGCCGGCAGCACGGCCTTGTCCCTGATTGTCGGTGGTGTGCTGGCCTGGCTGGTGGAGCGCACCAACGCGCCCTTCAAGATCCTGGCCTATCTCGCGACCATTATTTCGCTCGGTACGCCGTATATCCTGCATGTGATCGCCTGGCTGTTCCTGCTCGGCAAGATCGGGCCGTTGAACGATGCCTACCGCACGCTCACGGGCGGGACGGCCAATCTGTTCAACGTGAATTCCATGGCCGGGATGATCCTGATCGAGGGCTTCCTCTGGTCGCCGCTGGTCTTCCTGCTGCTCGGCAGCACCTTCCGCGCCGCCAATGCCGATATGGAGGAAGCCGCGCGCATGAGCGGCGCCACCGTGCTGCAAACCCTGCGCCGGGTGTCGTTGCCCTTGGCCATGCCCGCCATCCTGGCTCTGGCCCTGTTCGTCTTCATCCGCGCTATCGGCGGGTTCGAGGTCCCGGCCCTGGTCGGCATGCCCGGCCGCATCTACGTGCTGACCACCGATGTCTATGAGGCGACGATCGTTGTCCCGCCCGACCTCGGCTATGCCGCCGCCTTCTCGGTGGTGATGGTCGTGATCGTCGCCGTGCTGCTGTATTTCTACAGCCGGCTGTCGAAAAACGCGGAGAAATACCACTCCGTCACCGGCAAGGGCTTCCGGCCCAGGCCCTTCGACCTCGGCGCCGGGCGCTGGATCGCCGGGGCCATCATCATCGCCAATTTCTGCATCGTGCTGGTGCTGCCGATGCTGACCTTGCTGTGGATGTCGCTGCTGCCCTTCCTGCGCGGCTTCAGCGTCGCCGGCCTGTCGATGCTGACGCTGAAGAATTTTCGTACTGTTTTCACCGCCCCCGGCTATGTGGAGCTCGCCACCAACAGCCTGATGGTCGCCGCCGCCGCCGCCACCTTCATCATGGCCATCACCGCGCTGGCCGGCTGGATCGCCGCCCGCCGCGGCCCCGGCGGCTGGCTGCTGGATCAGCTCGCCACGCTGTCGCTGGTCTTCCCCGGCATCTGCCTCGGCGTCGCGGTGATGGAGGTCTATCTGCGGGTGCCGCTGCCCATCTACGGTTCCCTCTGGATCATCGCCATCGCTTACGTGATCCGCTTCATGCCCTACGGCATGCGCTACGTGTATTCCGGCGTGCTGCAACTGCATCATGAGCTGGAGGAAGCGGCCGGAGTCGCCGGCGCCGGTTCCCTGACCACGCTGCGCCGGATCGTCGCGCCGCTGCTCTCACCCGCCATCATCGCCGGCTGGCTGTTCATCTTCCTGGTCGCCAACAAGGAACTCGCCATCGCCGTGCTGCTCGCCAGCCCCGGCTCGCAGGTCATCGCGGTGTCGATCTTCGACCAATGGGTGAACGGGCAGGGCGGGGAACTGGCCGCCTTCGGCCTGATCTGGACCGTGCTGATGACCGTCATCGCCTGCCTGTTCTTCGCGCAAGGCCGCCGCGGCGGCACCGACGTGTTTGGAAATTAGCTCATGTTGACCGTGCGTGACCTCACCAAGATCTACGCCAACCGCTTCGACACCCAGGCCGGCGGGGTGCGGGAGGTGTCCTTCGACCTGCCCGAGGGCACCTTCTTCACCCTGCTGGGGCCGAGCGGCTGCGGCAAAACCACCACGCTCCGCTGCGTCGCCGGGCTGGAGCGCCCGGACGCCGGCACCATCGCCGTCGGCGACCGCGTGCTGTTCGACTCCACGTCGAAAACCGCCGTGCCGCTGAACGAGCGCGGTATCGGCATGGTCTTCCAGTCCTATGCCATCTGGCCGCACATGACGGTGTTCGAGAACATCGCCTTCCCGCTGCGCGTCGCCAAGGGCGTTAAGCCGGGTAAGGAGGAAGTGCGCAGCCTTGTCGAGCAGGCGCTATCGACCGTCGGCCTCGCCGGCTACGGCGACCGTCCGGCCACCCGCCTGTCCGGCGGCCAGCAGCAGCGCGTCGCGCTGGCCCGCGCCATCGTCCACCGCCCCAAGCTGCTGCTGCTGGACGAGCCGCTATCGAACCTCGACGCCGCGCTGCGCGAAGAAATGCGCATCGAACTCCGCCGCCTCCAGCAGCAGATCGGCGTTACCACCATCTACGTCACGCATGACCAGAGCGAGGCGCTGGCCATGTCCGATCGGATCGCGGTGATGGAAAAAGGCCGCATCGTGCAGATGGGCAACCCGCGGGAGATCTATTTCCGCCCGGCCAGCGTGTTCGTGGCCAGCTTCATCGGTGCCGCCAATCTGCTGACCGGCATCTGCGACGGTGCCGTCGTCCCCGGCGCTATCGGCTCCGTCCGCCTGCCCGATGGTGCCCGCATTGGTTGCCTGTTTCCCGCCGGCGGCGCGGACGGGCAGGCCACCACCGTGTCGGTGCGGCCGGAGAGCATTGTCTTCGCCGATCAGGCCGTCCTGAGTGGAATAGTCACTGCCGCCAGCTTCCTTGGTGGTTCCGCGCGCTACGATGTCCAGGTTGGAGACAGCGTTCTGCGCGTCGTCGGTGGGGCGGAGGAGGTCGTCGCCCCCGGCACCTCGGTCGGGCTGTCATTCGCAGCGTCTTCGGCGGTGGTGGTGGGGTAGGCGGGGATCGCTTGCTGTTATCTCAAGCGTGTGACTGAACGGCGGATTCTCCCCCTCCCCTTGCGGGAGGGGGCTGTGGGGAGGGGTCGATCCCCGGAACCTGTGCCTTCGCACCCCTCCCCCCAACCCCCTCCCGCAAGGGGAGGGGGAGAGTGGACAGGTCAGTGGCCGCGTCGCACGGTATCACCCCACCAGGAACGCCGCCGCCTTGGCCGCGATTTCCTCCGCGCGTTCCCAACTCATGCAGAAACGCCCACCCGGCAAAATCTCGTGGCGGACGTCCTTCACCCGGCTCAGCATCTCGTCCACGAACTTCGCGTAGTAGAAATGCTCGCCCAGCAGGATCATCGTGGGCTGGGCCAGAGCCTTCAGCCCATCCTCCATCGCGAATTGCGCCAGCGCCGTGACCGCCTGCCAGCGGTTGCGGCCGACTTCCATCTGGGCGGTGTTGACGCGGTCCATCCAGGACTGGGACGGGAGCAGCGGCGCGTGGCCTGGGTCCTTGTCCAGCAGGAAGGACAGGGTTCGGGTCAGCGGGAAACCCGACTCATCCTCCGGCCGTAAGCCCGATTTCAGCTCGGTCACATGCACCGCCGTGCGGCCGCGCTCGGGGGAGAAGGGGCAGTTGATCAACACCACCTTCTTGATCCGGTCCGGGTGGGAATTGGCGATATGCACCGCAACGCCGGCGCCCACCGCTTCGCCCATGGCATGCGCCGTCTCGATCCCCAGCGCGTCCATCACAGCGATGGCGCAACTGACGTAATCCGTGAAGCTGGGCTGGCCCGGGACGGGGTCGGAATGGCCGTGGCTGGGATAATCCATCGCCACCGCACGGAAGCCCTGGGCCGCGAGGGCGGTCATCAACTCCACCATCAGCGCCGAAGACTGCTGATTGATATGGAAGAGCATCACCGTCTCGCCGGTGCCGAGGGCACGGTAATGCGTATAGCCCAGGCTGGTTTTGACCAGGCCGCGTTCGATGGTCATGGGATGGTTTCCTCCCCCCGTTCGCTGGGTCAAACTCCGACTCGACACCCCCGGGTGCAGCTTCCAAGCGTCAACCCTCGGGTGCAGTTCCGACTCGTCATCCCCGGATGCGGTGCCATTCGTCATCCCCGGGCTTGTCCCGGGGACCAAGGTTTCCGCTGGCGCTGAAGTACCGCCGTGATACGCAGCGCGGGTTCAAACTGGTCAGGCC
>CAIUPC010000678.1 GCA_903900905.1 uncultured Acetobacteraceae bacterium | reverse complement strand
GGCGGCCCGAGCCGCGCCGGACGGGCTTGCCGGGAAGGATGAAAGCGACCTGATCGTGGCCCTCGGCCCGCATCTGGACGGGTTTGTGGCCGCACTGTTCGGGATCGAGCCACAGACGGATGCTTTGGCGCGGGAGACCGCTACGCTGGACCCCATCCACGCCTGCAAGCGCCTGTTCGTGCAGCGCCAGGCGGTGAAGAAATACGCCGATACCGCGGTGCTGGACGGGGCGGCCCTGCGCGCCACGCTGGAAGCCCGGTTCGGTGAACCGATGACGGAAACCGTCTTCGCCACCCATGTCGCGGCCTGGGAAGCGGCGGGCAATGCCGAAGCCATCGATGAGGCCCTGCGCTACGCCGCCTGGGCGACGCTGAGCCCGGCGCTGAAAGACCACCATCGCGGCGGCACCCTGTTCCGCGTTCCGCATCGCGTCGATCCCGCGCATCTGGTGCCGGTTGAAACCATCGAGCGCGATGGCGTGACCATGCAGCGCCTGCCGGAGCACGAATGGCGCCAGCGCGAGGGCTTCGCCCTGACCGATCCCGGCATGAACACCCAGCAGGCGCTGGATCAGATCAACTACTGCATCTGGTGCCACACCCAGGGCAAGGATTCCTGCAGCAAGGGGCTGAAAGATCGCAAGACCGGCGCCTGGCAGAAATCGCCGTTCGGGGTGAACCTGGCCGGCTGCCCGCTGGATGAGAAAATCAGCGAGATGCACACCCTGCGCGCCCAGGGCAGCGTGCTCGGCGCCTTCGCCACCATCGCCATCGACAACCCGATGATGGCGGCCACGGGCCACCGAATCTGCAACGACTGCATGAAAGCCTGCATCTACCAGAAGCAGGAACCGGTCGATATTCCCCAGGCCGAAACCCATATTTTACGGGACGTCCTGGCGCTGCCCTATGGGTTCGAAATCTACGCGCTTCTGACCCGCTGGAACCCGCTGGACATCCGCCGCCCGCTGCCGCGTCCCGATAGCGGGCGCAAGGTGCTGATCGTGGGCCTCGGCCCGGCCGGTTTCACTTTGGCGCATCACCTGATGAATGACGGCCATACGGTGGTGGCGATCGATGGGTTGAAGATCGAGCCTTTGGACTTCGATCCCACCGTCCCGGTGCGCGACACGCAGGCCTTGTTTGAGAACCTGGACGACCGCGTTCTGGCCGGGTTCGGCGGCGTGGCCGAGTACGGTATCACCGTGCGCTGGAACAAGAACTACCTGAAGCTGGTGCGGCTGCTGCTGGAACGCCGGGCGCAGTTCGCGCATTTCGGCGGCGTGCGCTTTGGCGGCGGCGCCACCATGGGCATCGACGATGCCTGGGCGATGGGCTTTGACCACATCGCGCTCTGCATGGGCGCGGGCAAGCCAACGGTGCTGGATATCCCCAACGGCCTGGCGCGCGGCGTGCGGCAGGCGTCCGATTTCCTGATGGCCTTGCAGCTGACCGGCGCGGCCAAAGCCAATTCCATCGCCAATCTGCAGATCCGCCTGCCGGTG
>CAIUPC010000677.1 GCA_903900905.1 uncultured Acetobacteraceae bacterium | reverse complement strand
CCGCCCTGCTTTTGGGCCTGTGCGGGAGAGACGGTCAGTGCGGTCAACAGGCCGAGCATGGCGAGTTTGAGCGCGGATCGAATGCGAGTCACGTGAGGCGTCCTTCCCTGGATGAACCGCTGGCGCGGCCTGTGTTGGGGGACTGTCGCACGGGGGGCGGGTGGGCTCAATCGGGGTTTGGGGGATGGCGTGATGAGGACTATGCGCAGGGCTTTGAGATTCGTGGACCCGATTGTGATTTTTGATAATTCCAGATTAGATAATCCAGGTGCCGCGGCGTCAGATCGGGATATTCTCCGACAAGAGCGGCTTGGGCGCCGATCACGGCTGCCCTTGCCTGGTCTGCATCGACCGGCGGCATGTTGGCGGCCGCTCCAACGAAACGACAGAGCATCCTGTCGGCCTTCACCGTGGTTTCGTCACCAGCGAGCATCTCCAGATAGTCAAACGACAGACGGCTGCCTTGCCCGGCGATACGGCTTACGGCCTGCCACGCGTGACCAATTTTGATTGGGTCTTTCATATCGGGGAACCCCTCGATGCCTGCCGCCTGGAGTGCTTTTGCGAACTGGACCGTCGCATCGGCTTTGAGGATACCATTCCGCGTCGAGGTACGTTGTTTGTTACAATTAAAGAATCGGTTGGCCAGGGCTCTGCAGGTTAAACCATCGGTGATCGCCAGGAAATCACTGATTGTGTGGGGTGGCTGCGGATCGCTGTTGTGCAGAGGCCAGTGCGGATTATGCTGTTTACACCAGAATTGCACGACGTTTGTTACATTCTTATAGACAACACCGATGGAAAATACAGCATCAATGACGCACAGCGGCAGTGAATGGTAAAAATATTCACTGCCCAGTGGCTTTCTGGTTTCCAATAGACGAGCGTCGCGGATCGCTTTGATCGTAGCCTGGGTCAGTTGTTCGATCTGCATTCTGGTACGCTCCAACGTGCATTGCCGCATAGTCTGGCGGCGGGTCTCAATGGCCCGGTTCGCCGTAAAGGACGGTAACCCATCCCGATCACGAAGTCATTGGCACGTAAGATCGTCCTGTCATGCCACCCCACCGATAGACCCGACTCGCCCCCTCCGGCACACTCCCCGCCATGCTGTCCCGCCCCCTCTCCGATCTCCAAGCCACTGAAGCCCTGGCCGCCGCCCTTGCCGCCCGGGTACGGCGGGGTGATGCGATCCTGCTGTCCGGCCCGCTCGGCGCTGGCAAATCGGCTTTTGCCCGGGCTTTTCTGCGCGCGCTGACGGCCGAACCGGGGCTGGAGGTGCCCAGCCCGACCTTTACGCTCGTGCAGAGCTACGACACGCCGCGCGGGCCGGTGCATCACTTCGACCTCTGGCGCCTGACGGATTCAACCGCGATGGAGGAACTCGGCTGGGACGACGCCACCGACGACATCGTGCTGGTGGAATGGCCCGACCGGCTCGGCCCGTTGACGCCGGCGCGGGCGCTGGTGCTGACGCTGCGCGCCACCGGGGAGCACTCGCGTCAGGTCACCCTCGAAGGCTGGGGCGATCGGCTGGGGGACCTGCCATGACCCGGGACGAGACCATCGCGGCGTTTCTACGCCGGCACGGTTACGAAGGCGCCACCATCGCGCCCTTGGCACAGGATGCCAGCTTCCGCCGGTATTTGCGGG
>CAIUPC010000676.1 GCA_903900905.1 uncultured Acetobacteraceae bacterium | reverse complement strand
CCCTTCTTCCGCGTCATCCCCGGGCTTGTCCCCATGGGCGCTAACATATGCGGCCATAGCCTCTCTTCCGCGTCATCCACGGGCTTGTCACGGGGACCAATCGCGGTACAAGCGGAAACCATGGTCCCCGGGACAAGCCCGGGGATGACGGTTTTTTACCGCCCGGCCTGTCGAGCCAAACGCAAGATCGGCCTATGCGATAGAACCGCGGCTTCACCCGATTGCCCTGACCGGCCAAGCCCCGCACATTGGCACATGCGAATCGCCTTGGCGCTGCTTTTGATCGGCTTGACCAGCCTGGGCCTGCCCGGGGCGATCGCCCGCGCCGCGGAACCGATGCGGCTGGCGTTCCACACTTACGCCGTCGGCGTGCATGTGGCCGATGCGGAGGCCGTGGTGAGCCTCGGCCCCTGGACCTATCAGGCCGAACTCGGGTTCCACACCGTTGGCATCGTCGATTCCCTCTACCGCAGCCGCCACCGCAGCGCCGTCCATGGCAAATGCCACGACGATCGGCCGGAACCCGTTCATTACGCCGCCCATGGGTTCTGGCGCGGCGAGCCCCGCGACATCGAAATCGATTACGAACAGCGCGAGCCGCTGGTCCGCCAACTGCAACCACCGCTGGAGCCCACCCGCGACCCGGTGCCGCCCGCGCTGCGGCAGGGCTCCACGGATGCGCTGAGCGCCTTCGCCGCCATGGCCCGCACCGCCGCGGCGACCGGACGCTGCGAGTCCACCGCCCGCACCTTCGACGGCCGCCGCGCGGCGGAAATGACCGCGCGCACCGGCGGGTTCGAAACCCTCGACGCCACCAGCCGGACCAGTTTCGCCGGCGCAAGCCTACGCTGCGATTTCGAAAGCCGGATGCTGGCCGGCTTCAACCACGATGAAAGCAGCCAATCCGAATACCGGCCCTTACGCGGCTCCGCCTGGCTGGCGCGGCTGGAGCCTGACGGCCCGCCAATCCCGGTGCGCATGTCGGTGGAGACCCGTTGGCTGGGCCACGTGACCTCCTACCTGACCGCGATCGATGGAGCGACGACGGCGGTGACGGGGTTGCCCTGGACCTCAGGCCGGTAGCAGCCGCCGGGCAATGTCTGCCATCGCCACGATGTCATCCGCCACGGCGATCGCGCCCTCCGCCATCGCCGGCGGGCCATAGCCCCAGGCAGCGAAGATGCAGGGCAGCCCGGCGCCGCGGGCCGCCTGGACATCGTTCGCATGATCACCGGCCATTACCGCCCGCGCCGGCGCGCCGCCGGCCGCGTCCAGCGTCGCCAGCAAATGCGCCGGATCGGGCTTGCGCACCGGGAAACTGTCGCCGCCGCCGACAGCGGCCAGCAAGGGCGACAGGCCCAGCGCGTCCAGCAGGCTGCGCGCCGCGCCTTCCGGCTTGTTGGTGCAGACCGCGAGGCGCCATCCCTCCGCCGCCAAGGCCTGCAAGGTTGCCGCAACACCCGGGAACAGGCCGCTTTCAACCGCGGCGTGCCGTGCATAATCATCGGAGAATTCAGCCAAAGCCGCGCCGTCCTGGGCAACGCCCCGGGCCGCGAAGGCGCGCTCGACCAGCTTCGCCACCCCATCGCCCACCATCGCGGCGGTCGCGGGATGGTCGAACAGCGGCAGGCCGCGCGCCGCCATCAGCCGGTTCAGCGCCGCCGCCAGGTCGGGCACCGTGTGCACCAGCGTACCATCGAGATCGAGGACCAGAACGCGAGGACGCTGAAAACCGACCACGGTGAAGCACTCCGAAACCAGAATTGAAGCAAGGTTACAGAACGGACCTTTGACACAACAGGGGCGCCGCCGCTACGCCAGCGGCCGACACCCCGTTCGGGGAACCCAACCAGGGGATAGCCATGCCGGCAACCGCCATCATCCTGGCCGCGGGGCTGGGGACGCGGATGAAATCCGGTCTGCCCAAAACGCTGCACAAGATCGCCGGCCGGACCATGCTGCGGCATTTGCTGGCGAGTTGCGAATCCGTGTTCGACCGGATCGTCGTGGTGCTCGGCCCGGACATGGACGCGGTGCGCGCGGAAGCCGCGCCGCATGCATGCGTGGTGCAGCACGATCGCCTGGGCACCGCGCACGCGGCCTTGCAGGCCGTCGCGCATTTCGGCGACGGTGAAGTTGCCATCCTCTACGCCGACAACCCCCTGATCCGCGCCGAAACCTTGCGCGCCATGCTGGACCGCCGCATGGGCGGCGATGCCGGCCTCGGCCTGCTGGCGTTCCGCCCGGCCGACGCCGCGCGCTATGGGCGCGTGGTCACAGCGGATGGTTATGTCGAGCGAATCGTTGAATGGGCCGATGCCTCCACCGAGGAACGCGCCATCGGCTTATGCAACGCCGGCGTCCTCTGCGCCGCGGCCCCCGACATGGCGCGCTGGCTGCGGGATGTGCGCAATGACAACGCCAAGGGCGAGTATTATCTGACGGACACCGTTGCCCTGGCCCGCGCCGAGGGCGCACGCGTCACCGCGATCGAGGCACCGGCCGACGAGGTCGCCGGGGTCAATTCCCGCACCGAACTGGCCGCCGCCGAAGCCGTGGTCCAACGCTGGCTGCGGGTCGCGGCGATGGATGCCGGGGTGACCATGATTGACCCGGCCTCGGTCTTTCTGCAGGCCGACACGGCCTTCGAACAGGACATTATCATCGAACCGAACGTCATCTTTGGCCCCGGCGTCTCCGTCGCCCGCGATGTCGTCATTCGCGCCCATTCGCATCTGGAGGGCTGCACCATCGGCCGCGGCTGCCTCATCGGCCCCTTCGCCCGGCTACGGCCGGGAACGGTGCTGGAGCGCGATGTCCATATCGGCAATTTCGTGGAAGTGAAGGCCTCCCACCTTGCCGAAGGGGTCAAGGCCAGCCATCTGACCTATCTCGGCGATGCCACCGTTGGCGCCGCGACAAATGTCGGGGCCGGCACCATCACCTGCAATTATGACGGCACTTTCAAACACCGCACCACCATCGGTGCGAACGCGTTCATTGGCTCCGATACCGCCTTGGTGGCACCGGTCACGGTGGGCGATGGGGCGATCACCGCGGCTGGCAGTGTGATCACGGAAGACGTGCCGGCCGGCGCGCTCGCGCTGGCCCGGGGGCGGCAGGAAAATAAATTCGGACGGGCAACCGCGATGCGGCAGGCCCTGCGTGCGGCGAAACAAAAGGATGGTCATTAATGTGTGGTATCGTGGGCGTCATCGGGTCGCAGGCCGCGGCGCCGCTTATTCTTGAATCGCTCTTCCGCCTGGAATACCGCGGCTACGACAGCGCCGGCATCGCCACCCTGGTCAATGGCACCATCGATCGCCGCCGCGCCGAGGGCAAACTCGGCAATCTCGCCGCCGTCCTGAAGCAGGAACCGCTCGCCGGCCTCACCGGTATCGGCCACACCCGCT
>CAIUPC010000675.1 GCA_903900905.1 uncultured Acetobacteraceae bacterium | reverse complement strand
GTCACCGCGACGATGACCGCGATCAGTTCGGCTGCGACGAAGGCCGCGTCATGCTGCGCGCTGCTATCAGGCATGGCGGCGTCATCGCACGATCCGGGGGCGTTTTGCCACCATGCAACACGCATGAAGCGCGGATGCTGTGGCGCAGAGGCGTTAATCTCCCGTTTCCCGCGCCCCGAAAATCCGCTAGGTCCCGCCCATCCATTTCCGGGGTGCCAGACCATGCGTTTCACCATCGACCGCATCGACCACTTCGTCCTCAATGTGAAGGACGTCGAAATCGCCGCCGCCTGGTACCAGCGCGTCCTGGGCATGGAGCGGGAGGATTTTGGCCCCAAGCAGCGCACCGCGCTGAAATTCGGCGGCCAGAAGATCAACCTCCGCCCGGCCGGCACGCCGATTTCGGAATGGCCGACGGGCGCGGTGGATGATGCCGGGGCAGGGGATTTCTGCATGATCACCGCCGTGCCGCCAGACGAGGTCGTGGCCCATCTGCATGATTGCGGCGTGATGATCCTGCAAGGCCCGGTCGAGCGCGCCGGCGCCCTCGGCCCAATCATGTCGGTCTATTGCCGCGACCCCGATGGCAATCTGGTCGAAATCGCGTCGTACCAGTCGCGCTGAATGAGCCGCTCCGTCCAAATCGGCCTCGCCGCCTTCGCCGCCTTCCTCGCCTGCATCCCCCTCGCCAACTGGATGATCGGCCATGTCGGGACGGTCTGCGTCCCCAATGGGCCGTGTCTGGTGCCGGTGGCGCCGGGGCTGATGGCGCCGTCGGGGGTGCTGACCATCGGCGTGGCGCTGGTGCTGCGCGACGTGGTGCAGCGCTGCCTCGGTCTGCGCGCCGGGTTGGCGGCGGTGGTGCTCGGCACCGGTCTGTCGGCGCTGGTGGCGCCGGGCGCGCTGGTGCTGGCTTCGGGCGTCGCTTTCGCGCTCAGTGAGCTGGCCGATTGCGCGGTCTATACCCCGCTGCAACGGCGCCGCCTGGTGCTGGCCGTGGTGGCCTCGTCCTGCGTTGGGCTGGTGGTGGATTCGGTGGTCTTTCTGACCCTGGCATTCGGCAGTCTGGAGTTCCTGGGCGGGCAGATCGTTGGCAAGCTCTGGGCGGTGCTGTTCGCGGTGCCGCTGGTGCGGCTGCTGCGCCGCGTGGCCCCGACGCCGGCGTAAGACCGGGATGGCCGTCCTCACCGCCGATTACGACTTCGATCTGCCGCCCGGTCGCATCGCGCACCAGCCCGCGCGGCCCCGCGATGCCGCGCGGCTGCTGCATGTCGCGGGGGATGGCTGGACGGATCGTATTGTTTCCGAGCTGCCGTCGCTGCTGCGGGCAGGGGACATCCTGGTCTCCAACGACACGCGGGTCATTCCCGCCCAGTTGGCCGCCCGCCGTGGCGACGCCCGGATTGGTATCACCCTCGATCAACCGCGGCCCGATGGCACCTGGCACGCTTTGGCGCGCAACGCCCGGCGGCTGCGGGTTGGGGATGTGCTGACGTTTGATGGGTCCGACACCCTGACCGCCGAGGTCCGGGCCCGCGATCCCGATGGCGGCGTGGCGCTGCTGTTCAACCAGCTGGGGGAGGCGTTCTCCGCCGCCTTGCAGCAGGCCGGGGCGCTGGCGCTGCCGCCATACATTGATCGACCCGCTGGCCCGCTACCCGCGGATCAGCAGGACTACCAGACCATCTTCGCGCGGCAGGAGGGCGCCGTCGCCGCCCCCACCGCCGGCCTGCATTTCACGCCGGCGCTGCTGGAAGCGCTGGATGCGCGCGGTGTCAAACGGGCCACCGTGACGCTGCATGTGGGCGCGGGCACGTTCCTGCCGGTGCGGGACGACGATGTGTCTCACCACACGATGCATCGGGAGCGGGGGGTGGTGACGCCTGACACCGCCGCCGCCATCAACGCCGCGCGTCAGGCTGGTGGGCGCGTGGTGGCGGTCGGGACCACCAGCCTGCGCCTGCTGGAAAGCGCGGTGAATGAGGACGGCGTCGTTCAGCCCTTCGGCGGCGATACCGCGCTGTTCATCCTGCCGGGGTTCCGGTTCCGCGCGGTGGACCTGCTGATGACGAATTTCCACCTGCCGCGCTCGACCCTGTTCATGCTGGTCTGCGCCTTCGCGGGGCGGGACCGCATGCGTGCGGCCTACGCGCATGCGGTTTGTTCAGGGTACCGGTTCTATTCCTACGGCGATTCGAGTTTGCTGGAGCCGGGCTGAGCCGGCACCAGTTTCTTTTACTCCGCCGCCGCCGCGCGCGCCTTCAAATCCGTCGAATAGCGCAGATGCACCGGCGCATTCGCCTCCCACGGATCGTTCAGGCCGAGGCTCTTGCCGTATTCCTTGATGGCCGGCATCACCTCCCCGCAGAGCAGCTTGATGCAGCGCTGGCGGTCTTCGCGGCTGACATTGCCGTCATTGGCCCAGATGCCCATGATCCCCGGACGCGTGTTCTGGACGATGTATTTCAGCTTCTCGATCACCTGATCCGGCGTGCCGGCAACGATCATGGTCGACGCGATCTGTTCCTCGAAGCTCGGGTTGCCGCGCGGATTGACCGCCCGGCCGGTCGCGAACTGCACAAAGCCACGCCGACCGGAGGGGGAGAAATAGCCTGAGGGGTTGGCCCAGACGGGATGTGCCAGGCCGGTGAATTCACCCTGCATCCACATGAATTCACGGGCGTTTTTCAGGGCTTTTTCCTCGGTATCCTGCACATGCACGCGGATGAGGTAGCCGAAATTCTCCGGCCCCGCGGTGTAGCCACAATCGGCCGCGGTGTCGGAATATTGTTTCCAGATTTCCCTGGTGTGATCGATCGACGTGTTCAGCGCGATGTAGGGGTAGCGCTGCTGCGCGGTCCAGGTGATGGTTTCCTTTGACAACACGCCGGGCACCCAGACCCGCGGATAGGGTTTCTGCATCGGCACCGCCCACGGGTTCACCGTGCGGTGCTGGTAATGCGTGCCCTCCCAGCGGAACGGACCGGGCTCGGACCAGATTTTCTGGACCAGGTCATGCGCCTCGATAAAGCGTTCGCGGTTGTAGGCGGGGTTCACGCCCGACGCCAACTGCTCCTGCCCGCCGCCGCGCACGAAGCCGGGCACCAGACGGCCCCGGGAGATCATGTCGATCATCGCCAGCTCTTCGGCCATGCGGATCGGATTGTCACACAACGGCAGCGGATTTCCGAGGATGACGATCTTCACCCGCTTCGTCGTCGCGGCCAGGATGGAGGCGAAAATATTGGTCTTGGCCTGCATGCAGAACGGGGCGTTATGATGCTCGTTCAGCATGATGCCGTCGGCGCCGTATTCTTCCGCCAGCAGATAGTCTTCGAGATATTCGTTATACAGCCGGCTGCCCTCGACCGGGTCAAAATGGCTGTTGGAGAAGGTCAGCGCCGTGGCGCCGTACGCAAGCCCGGCCTTGGCGTCATAGGCCGACATCGGCTGCTCGGTGAAATACATCATATGCATGGCTTGGCCTCCTTCAGCTGGCGTTGACGAAATTGGTGACGAGTTTGGCGATTTCGGCGGGCTTTTCCATTTCCGCGAAATGGCCGCAGGCGGCGACGGTGGTCATCGTCGCGTTGCGCAATGACCTCGTATAAACATGCCCCGCGCTGATGGGCACGATCCGGTCATCATCGCCCCAGATCACCAGCGATGGCGCGCGCACACCACCCAGCAGATGCGGCAGGGTCTGGCTGTACATGTAGGGCTTCCAGGCGGTGCGGAAGCTCATTTCCCGGCAGATATCCCATTGCTCCAGCTGATCGACGCTGATGCCGCCATAGACGGCTTCGAACGCGGCCTGATCGTGGAATCCCGATTTCGGATAATCGATGTAGGAAACGATCGCCTGATCGGCGATGAAGCCTTCCGGCGGCTTGATGCCCATCGGCGCGACCAGCACCATGGAGCGGAAGGTCGAGGGCGATTGCGAGGCCATTTCCGCCGCGATCCAGCCGCCAAAGCCGAGGCCGACGACCGAGACATCGCTGGCATCGAGTTCGGCCAGCAGCCAGGTGGTCATGGCGGCGATGTCGCGGGGATGGCGCAACCATTGCGGCCGCTCCGACTTGCCCCAGCCGGGATGGTGCGGGACGATGACGTCGAAATTGGCGGCCAGCGCATCATAGAATGGCAGCCGATCAGGCGTGCCGATATCGTGGTGGAGAACAAGGACGGTGGGTCCGGTTCCCGCGCGTGAGACGTGGATTTTACATCCCGCGATTTCTTTGACCGTGTCGGTCCAGACGACGCTCATCCTCTCTCCCCCTCGGTTTTTTGACTGAGGGGGAGGATACTCACGGGTAAAGCGGGTTGTCTATCGTGCGGGCAGCGCGGGTTGTTTGCCGCGAGGATTACTGCCCCTGCGCGTGCAGGAAGTAGTGGATCGCCTGTGCCATCATCCCCGGCGTCTGCACCGAAGCGAAATGGCCGGTGTTCAGTTCAAGGAACTGCGCCCCCGGCACCTGCTCGGACATCGGCTTGATCACCGAGGGCGGGCGCAGCGGATCATGCCGGCCGGCGGTGACCAGAGTCGGGCAGCCGATCTGGGCGAGCTCGGGGGAGATGTCGCCGTTGGCGAGCATGCGGTTGATGGCGGCGAAGCTCTCCGGATCGTTGCCGAGCCAGCGGGCGCGGAACTTGCGGAATTCTTCCGCGTTATAGCGCACGACCGGCGGGTACGACAGCGCGAGGCTGGTTTCCACCACGCTCGCCATGCCGCCGGCTTCCACCGCGTCGGCGCGATCGAGCGTTGCCTTCTTGCGATCCTCCGAGGCGCCGGTCGCCGGGCCGTGCATCACCAGGCCGGCGGCACGATCAGGGTAGCGGACCGCGAAATGCATGCCGATGGCGGCACCCACCGCAATACCAGCGAGCGAGACCTTGCCCGTGATGCCCAGCGCGTCCAGCAGCCCGGCCAGATCGTCGGCCATCTGATCCCAGGTCACCGATCCCTTGATCTTCTGCGACAGGCCGGCGCCGCGCGTATCGTAACGCAGCACCTGGCGGGAATTGTTCAGCGCCGGCAGCGCCTGGTCCCAGCTATCGAGCGTGCCGCCCATCTCATGGATCAGCACCAGGGTGGCCGCGCCTTCCCCGGTGAGTTCGCAGCGCAGGCTGGTCCCGTTGACTTCGACAAAGTTCATGGCAAACGTCCCTCTCCGTATTTGGGGGCCAGCGTAAGCCGTGGCGCCCGCCTCGTGAAGGGTCTCCCACACCATGTCCGAACAGATGACGCTGCATTGGTCGCCGCGCTCCCCCTACGTCCGCAAGGTCATGATCGCCGCCCACGAAATGGGCCTCCAGGATCGGCTGAAAATCGTGCGCACGGTGGCGGGCGGCACGACGCCGCATGCCGAACTGATGAAGATCAACCCGGTCGGTAAAATCCCGACGCTGGAGCTGGGGGATGGTACGGCGATCTACGACTCGCCGGTGATCATCGAATATCTGGACACGTTGCACGACGGGCCGAAGCTGTTCCCCGCGACCTGGCCGGAGCGGATGCATGCACTCCGCCGCCATGCGCTGGGCCAGGGCATGCTGGACAACGCCTTGCCGCTGCTGTCGGAGGGCTTCCGCCCGGCGGAACGGCAGAGCGAGCCGCATAAGGAGCTGTGGCGCGCCAAGCTGCGCAATTGCGTGGCGGCGTTGGAAAACGAGGCTGATGATTTGGCGGCGGCGCCGTTCTCCGTCGGGCATATCGCGATCGGGGTGGCGCTGGCCTATCTGGATTTCCGCTTCGACGTGTTGCAGTGGCGCACGGGGCACCCGAGGCTGGCCGCCTGGCACGCGACGTTCAATGCGCGGCCGTCGGTGGTGGCGAATATGCCGGTGGATGATCTTTGATGGGGGGATGGGCGCAGCCCCGATGGCCGTGTTGGTCTACCGCCATCCCGCGCGTGGTGGGGGCAGCCTCCATGGTTAAACGTTTCGGCTCCATTGTATCAGATTTGGCTCCGGCGTTGAAATCCCGTCATGCCGACGGAGGTCGGCATCCACGGCTGTCC